>JACQVT010000317.1 GCA_016209665.1 Planctomycetota bacterium
ATGGTCAACCCGCGCAAGGCGCATCCGGTTGATCCGGGGTTGATCCCCGTGTTCGATCGAACCGGGCGCGCCAACCGGGGTCATGCACTGGAAACGGCCGTGCGCGTGGAATTGGAGCGGCGACGGATGGACGTTACTTACGTGCGTACGCGCGAGGGATACGAAGTGGACTTCCTGGCGCGTCGGGCGGGTGATCAACCCGCGCTCATCCAGGTGTGTGCGGATCTGGACGACCGCGAGACGCGCGAGCGCGAGGTGCGCGGGCTGCAGGCCGCGGCGGGAGAGCATCCGAAGGCGACCTTGCATTTGATCACGCTGACGCCTGAGGCTGCTGTGGGGGTCCCGCAAAATGTACGGGTTCACGCCGCGGCCGTCTGGCTGCTGGGCCATGAATCGCACGCAGACGCGTGATGAGCGTCTTCGCCCCCGCGGGGGGGCGAGGATGCGGGTCCATCTGTCGTTCAAGCAGGGCAGCGGCCACGGCGGCTCCCATCCGCACCTGGCCCACGAGTTCATCATGGCCATCGTCGAGAAGCGTCCTCCCATGCCCGACGTGAAGACCAGCGTCAACTGGACCCTGGCCGGCATCTGCGCCCACGAGTCCGCCATGAGGGGCGGCGCCCGCGTCAAAATTCCCCAGTTCTGAGAGCACTCATGGATCAGTTCACCTATCGTGACGGTCGACTGTACTGCGAGGGCGTGCCGGTCAGCCGGATCGCCGAGGCGGTGGGCACGCCGGTGTTCATCTACTCGGCCGCGACGCTCCGGGACCACTACGCCAAGATCGCCGAGGCGTTCGCCGAGCTGCGGCCGATCATCTGCTACTCGATCAAGAGCTGCGGCAACCTGCACGTCATCCGCTTGCTGGCCGAGCGGGGCGCGGGCATGGACGTCGTCAGCGGCGGCGAACTCTACCGCGCTGTCCGGGCCGGCTTCCGGCAAGGCGGCGAGTACCGCCCCGGCAAGATCGTCTTTGCCGGCGTCGGCAAGACCGACGCCGAGATCAACGAGGCTCTCGACGCCGGGATCGGCTGGTTTAACATCGAGTCGGAGGCGGAACTCGCCAACCTGATCGCCATCGCTCAGCGGCGGGGCGTCACCACCCGGGCCGCCCTCCGCGTCAACCCCGACGTGGACCCCAAGACGCACCGGCACACCACCACCGGCAAGCGCGAGACGAAGTTCGGCGTCGACCTGGAGCGGGCCCGCAACGTGTTCAACGAGTTCGGCCGCCAGCCGCACGTCAGGCTCACCGGCATCCACCTGCACATCGGCTCGCCCGTCAACGCGATCGACGCCTATACCGAGGCCATCGCCCGCACGCTCGAGCTGATCGGCGACCTTCGCCGCGACGGCTTCACCATCGACACGCTGGACGTGGGCGGCGGCTTCCGGGCCGACTACGAAGGCCCCGGCTCGCCGACGGCCAGGGACTACGCCGCCAGAATCGTGCCGTTGTTGCGGGGCCAGGGCCTCCAGGTCATCCTCGAGCCGGGTCGCACCATCTCCGCCAACGCCGGCATCCTGCTCACCCGCACCGTCCACGTGAAGCAGAGCGGCGACAAGCAATTCGCCATCGTCGACGGCTCGATGACCGAGTTGATCCGGCCCGTGCTCTACGACGCTTACCATTTCGTCTGGCCGGCCGAGCCGGGACCGGGCTTCGTGCCCGACACCCGCTGGCGGGGCATCAACTTCCCCGGCACCCGGATCGTGGACGTGGTGGGCCCGGTCTGCGAGACCGGCGACTTCCTCGCCCGGGAACGCCCACTGCCGCCCATCCGCCGGGGCGACCTCATCGCCGTCTTCACCGCCGGGGCCTACGGCTTCGTCATGGCCAGCCACTACAACGCCCGCCCCAACGCCGCCGAGGTCCTCGTCGACGGCGACGACTTTCGCGTCATCCGCCGCCGCGAAACCTACGCCGACCTGACGGCGGAGGAGGAATGAATGGAGAATTGAGAATGGAGAATGGAGAGTTGAGACATCATTTCCGCCATGGGCATCGGCCCCTGAAGCCGTGTCTCCACTCTCCATTCTCCACTCTCCATTCGCCCCTCGGGGCAGGCTGATCAAACTAACGTCTGACGTCAGTTTGGTCAGGACGTGAGTCAGGGGCCGGACGGTCGGCGGCCGGTTTCGTTTCCGGGGGTTCGGGGTAGAATACCGGCGATGCAGGACTACCGGGTGCAACTGGATTCGTACAGCGGGCCGATGGACCTGCTCCTCTACCTTATCCGGCGCGATGAGATCGACATCTACGACATTCCCATCTCGCGGATTCTCGACCAATACCTGGGTTACGTGCGGCTGGTGGAGCAGCTCGACCCCGACGCGATCGGCGACTTTCTGGTGCTGGCGGCGACGCTGATGGAGATCAAGTCGCGGCTGCTGCTGCCCAAGCCGCCGCCGGAGGAGGGGGGCGACGACCTGCTCGACCCCCGGGCCGACCTGGTGCGGCAACTGCTCGCCTACCGGACGTTCCGGGAGGCGGCCGCCCGCTTGGCCGACCGGGCCGAACTGCACGCCCAGCGCTTCGGGCGCCCCGCCCTCGACCTGCCCGCCGGCGAGGGCGAGGTTGACCTCGAGGAGGTGCAGATCTGGGACCTGCTCACCGCGTTCAACAGGCTGCTGGCCGCGGTGGGGCAGGCCAAGGCAACGCACGATGTCCGCTACGACGATACGCCGGTCGCCCTCCACGCCGCCGACGTGCTCGACCGCCTGGAGCGCGAGGGGCCCACGATGCCCTTCGAGCGAATCTTCGAGGGCCGCACACGCAGCGAGATGATCGGGTTGTTCCTGGCCCTGCTCGA
>JACQVT010000318.1 GCA_016209665.1 Planctomycetota bacterium
CGGCGACCGGCCCGTGCACGGTGATGCCGTGAGCCGCCGCCGACTGCGTCGAGCTGGGGGCCACCACGTGCACCTCGCCGAGCCGGGTCAGCTCCTGCCGCATGGCCGCCAGGCCCGGGGCGAGGATGCCGTCGTCGTTGCTCAAAAGGATTCGCATGTCGGCCGGTCAGAACGCCAGGGCGCTGGCGTTGGTGTCGGTGAACTGATAGATGATCGTGCCGCCGCACTGGTAGTCGCCCTGCTGGAAGATGAAGGCCGCGTCGCCCTCGAAGTTCCGCCCGCCCACGAACACCTCGTTGTCGTCGCGGCGCACTTCCTGGAGCAGCTCGATGATGCCGGGGCAGGTGGTAAGGACGTAATCGCAGGTCCGCTGCAAGGCCGAGCACGCCGGCAGCACCTTCGTATCGCCGTCCACGCGGATGGTGACCTCGAGATCGGCGTCCGTGCCGTTCACCACGCGGACGATCAGGGCGCTGGACTTGGCGATGTTGACGATGGAGCCGAGGACGCCGCTGGTCACGTTCGCCCCGGTACCGGTGCAACTGGCGATGCCCGCCGGGGGCAGACCGAGGGCCAGACAGATCCACACGCGCCGCGCGACGGATGACACTTTGAACATCGAGCCAGTCTCCGGGAATACGAACACGCTGCGGTCTCCCGCGGCCGCCACCCGACCCCGGCTCCGACCCTGACCCCGGCCCGGCCACATCCTGGTCGGACACAGGTCAGACGCCGGCCCCATGCCGGCCGGGGCGCGACCCCACCATCACTCTACCCGCCCCACGTGACCGGGGCAACAGGCGTGGAACCGATGCGGGATGGGCGAGGGATGAGGAAGGAGGAGCGGAATGAGAGGGATGGCGGGGGATGCGCTCCGCCGGACAGCGGTTGGCCGCACTCGGGGTGGATGCTGCCCGGCCTATCGCAGGCCGTCGTAGGCGTCGAGGATGGCGGCGCGGGTGGGGCCGGGGCGGCCGTGGGCCTCGTCTTCCTTCACCACGCCCTGGAACGCATCGAGTACGTAGTCGACCTCTTCGCGATCGAGGCCGTAGAGGATGAAGTAGGCGGCGTCGAGTTCGGCCCGGAGCCGATGTCGGTCGGCCTCGTTCCACCCGTGGACGCCGGGCTTGAAGCCGGCCGCCTCCGCCAGCGGACGCATGTCGTTCGCCGTGCAGGTCAGCTTGAGCACCCGCTCGCTGATCCACCTCTCCAGCGTGGTCTTTTTGTCCCAAGGACACTTCTCGTCGTAGCGGTCCGGGGGCAGCGTCGGCAGTTGCTCGACGATGAAGAAGTTTAGCGTAACCCCGCCGATTTTCTGGCGGGTCGCATAGTCGAAGACGAAGGCGTTAAGATTTGCCAGCAGGCAGGTCTGCCTGCGCCAGTGAACCTGCATGAGCAACAGCGGGAAGTGATTGGTGACGGCGGAGAAGGGGATGATGCTGGCGATCATGGTGCGCTGATTCGTTGGACTCGTAATATCCTTGAATCCGAGGAAGCCGGGCAGTTCCGGCCTCTCGCTGCCCAAAGATCGCGTCACCTCCTCTTCAGCGACCCAGAACCGCGGAATGACGACGAACTCGGGGTTCTGGTGAGATACGAGAGGAGCATCGTCGGTCTGTCCTTGGCGCATCCAGTTCGCTCCTTCGACCAGCACGCTGGCGGCGCGGTGGTCGAAGGCTTGGACCATCTTGGCTTCATAGAGGGGCAGGTAGACTTCTTTGCGCTTGACCCAGCGACTGCCATCGAGCCGAAAACCGTCGCCCTCGAGTTGTTGGGCGGTGCGGAACAACTCGGCGTCGTTGGTCTAGTGGAACATGGTACAGAACTTGATGCCCCACGGGTTGCCGCCGGACTTGCGGCTCTCATCGATCAGGATGGGGACGTTGCGGTAGATGCGCTTGGTCAGCTCGCAGTCTCGCCCGGTGCGGAAGATGGGGCAGGTGCGGGTGTTGGGGTTGAGGAGCTTCAGATCGCGGGCGGAGAGCCGGATCTGTCGGTCCCGCGGTTCGAGGTCTTCGAGACGACGCGCGAAGAAGACAAAATCGGCGTCGTCGGTCCGCCGATCGTGTCCGTTCATCAGCAGGATGGAGAACTTGAAGCGGCTGTCGATGTCGGGAAAGACGCGGTCGCGGTTCTCGAAGTCGTACAATGCGGCCAGGCCCTTGTTCTCCATGAGGTCGGCGAAGAAATGCTTGGTGGTGTCGTCGGTGGCGATGCCGCTGGGGACGAGCAGGCCGACGAGGCCCTCGGGGGCGACCACCTGGCGGGCGAGTTCCGCGAAAAGCATGTAGGTATTGACGTCGCCGCGCCCGGTGAGGGGGAAGCGGCCGGAATCGCGGACGTAGGCCAGCATGCGTTCGGCCGCCGCCTTGGCGTCGTTGTAGCGCTTCCAGAGATCGGGGTCGTCCTTTTCGACGCGGGCGATGAGCTTGCGGCGGTCGGCGGCGTTGACGGCGGAGGCGATCCTCGGCGAGGACAGGGCGAAGAACTCGCGTTCCTGGAGCTTGAGGCGCTCCCAGGGCGGATTGCCGATGACGGCGTCGAACCCGCCGTTCTCGAACACGTCGGCGAACGCCGCCCGCCAGTCCATCGCCCGGTCGTGAACGTCCGCGGCGGCGACCAGGCTGTTGCCGCACACGATGTTGTGGGACAGGTCGGCGAGCGTCTTGCCCCGCCGGGCGGAACGAATCCACAGGGCGAGCTGGGTAATCTCCACGGATTCCATCGACACATCGAGGCCGAACAGATTGTCGGCGAGGATCCAGTCGGGGTAATCGCGTTCGATGCGCTCGGCCTCGGCGGTGCGGCCGGCGATCCGCAGGTCGTGCAGCAGAAGTTCGTAGGCCTCCTCGATGCGCTCGTAGGCGGCGATGAGGAACGCGCCGGAGCCGCAGGCGGGATCGACGATCCGCAGTCCGCGAAGGGCGGCGAGGCGGGCGTCGAGGTCCTCGATGGTTTCGACGCGCTCGGCGATGAGTCGGCCGACGGTGTTCTCGACGATGAAGCGGGTGAAGTCGGGCGGTGTGTAGTAGATGCCGAAGCGCTTGCGCATGGCGCTTTTGGGCATGGTCGGCTCGTCGGTGGGGCCGGCCTGGCGGCCGAACAGGCCGACCACGCGGAACTTCTCGAGTTCGGTGACACTTTTCTCGAATAGGTGGCCGAGCACCTCGACGTTGACTTCGCCCTCGTCGCGGAAGTCGTAGTCGCCGATCGTCTTGAAGACGTTGGTCCAGCGGTCGTCGTCGAGGTTCAGGCCGTCGACGAGGGGATCGGTCCTGAACAGGCCGCCGTTGTAGCCGGTGGGCAGGTCGAGGCGGGCATGGCCCTTGTCGATGGCGTCGAACATGTCGAGGAAGTTCCGCCAGCGGGCGTTGGCGCGGGCGAGGGGCGGCACGTTCTCCCAGGTCTGGCGGAGCAACTGGCGGGGGAGCAGGCCGCGGTCCTCGCAGAAGGCGACGAAGATGATGCGGTCGAGGAGGCGCTGGGCGGCGTGGATGGCGTCGTCGACGGAGTAACCCTGCCGGTGAATCAACGTGTCGATCAGGGCCGCCCGTTGTTCGCTGTAGAACTCATACAGCTTGTCGCCCACGGCGTTTCGCCGCTCCGCCGAGTTCTCGACCAGGTCGAGCGCCAGGGGCCGCCGAACGACCCCGTTGGTCAGCAGGCTGTCGGGACCGAACAGAAACAGGAACTCGCGGGCCTTCCGCTCGTCGCGGAAATCGGCGACCGTGAACTCCTGGTAGATGCGCATGGGGCTGTCGCGGTGATACAGGCGGATCGCGACGTAGTTCGTGAGGATGCCCCAGGGCACGTCGGGCAACTGGGCGAGATAGTCCCACAGTTGCTGAACGGGCGTTCGGCCGTTGAACTTGTCGTGGTCGAGGTCGGTGTTGGCGCCCTTGCACTCGATGATGGCAAAGGGTCGGGGGTCCTGCTCCACGGCGAAACGTCCGAGGGCTCCATCGGCGGTGCCTGCGCCGGGCACGGGGAATTGGTGCTCCAACTGGTAGGCGTCGGGAGCATCCGTGCGGGTCTTGTAGCCCAGGGCTTCGCCGAAGATGACGCGGAGGAACTGCGCGTCGAGTGAGGTTTCCTTCTGGCGCAGGGCTCTCTGGGCGGCGAGGTCGGCCCAGCGGTTCAGCACGGCGAGGCTGGCCCGCGTCCGATCGCGCTCGGTGGGAGGCAGGTTGTCGACGGGAAGCGAAGTCGCCTTTTCGGTCAGGAGCTTGGGCAGGATCAGATGGGGATGTCGGCGCCGCCGCGCTTCGGGAAACAACGTCTGGGGGCCGGCCTGCTTCCCTTTCTTCGCCATGGCGGCATCATCCTACGCGATGCCGGGCCGCTCGCAAGCTTGCGCTTCCCCGGTAGAGGGAGGGTCTGGCAAGGAAGCGTGGCGCAGCCGCCCCCGGCTGTAATACTTCCCCAACCACAGACCCCCAGTCGAGGGAATAAAGGGGACATCACTGATTTCGCCCTCGTGACGGCTCTGGTTCTTCATCTGCGGCCGTCGGCGCGTGTCGGCGGTCGGTCGTTCCTCTCGGTGTCCGCAGATTTCGCAGCTTGCGCAGATTCGGGAATGGCCGGCCTAGCGCCGGTCAAGAATGAGGGAATAGCGTCGGAGTTTTTGAGGGACCAGAGGACTTCGCGGCAACCCGCTCGCTTGCGCTCGGGGCTCTGATGGGCGGTCGCGAATCGGGAGCCCCGTTGGCAGCTTGCTCGGGGCGGAGGGCACCGGTAAGGTGTCACGGGAGCAGCATTCGAAGGGTGAACGTTGTCGAAGTTGAGTTCGAGACGAGTTGTCATGCCGCGGATCGATGCTCTGGAGTTGTTTCGCGTTCGCATGCCGCTGGTGTATCCGTTCACGACGGCGTACGGCAGCGATGACGTGATCGAGTCGATCATCGTCAAGGTGGTCTCGGGCGAGTTGTACGGCTGGGCGGAGGCGCAGGCGTTCAAGGCGCCGACGTACTGCCCGGAGTACGCCGAGGGGCTGCTGCTGATGATGCGAAAGTACCTGGCGCCGGCGATCGTGGGCAAGCGGATCGAGTCGGGCGAGGAGCTGGAGCGGATCTGGTCGTGTTTCAAGGGCAACCACTTCGCCAAGGGGGGGATCGACATGGCGTGGTGGGACCTGTACGCGCGGAGCCGGGGCGAGCCGCTGTGGAAGACGCTGGGCGGGACCGGGCCGCTGGTCGAGGTGGGGGCGGACTTCGGCGTGATGCACAGCCTGGACGCGCTGCTGGAGAAGATCGACGGGGCGGTGGAGGCGGGCTACAAGCGGGTGAAGCTCAAGTACGCGCCGGGGTGGGACCTCGAGATGGTGACGACGGTGCGGCGGGCGTTTCCGAAGATGACGTTTCACATCGACTGCAACGGCGCGTACCGGTTGAGCGATCTGGCGATGTTCGAGAAGCTCGACGAGTACGGGCTGGCGATGATCGAGCAGCCGTTGATGCACGACGACCTGGTGGACCACGCCACGCTGGCCAAATCGATCCGCACGCCGATCTGCCTGGACGAGAGCATCACGTCGCTGGACCGGGCCCGCAAGGCGATCGAGATCGGGGCGTGCCGGTGGGTGAACATCAAGCCGGTGCGCGTGGGTGGGTTCACGCCGGCGCTCAAGATCAACGAATACTGTATGAAGGCGGGCGTGCCGTGCTGGGTGGGAGGGATGGTCGAGTCGGCGCTGGGGGCGGCGCACTGCCTGGCGATGGCGACACTGGAGAACATGAAGTATCCCAGCGACATTTTTCCGAGCAGCCGGTTCTATGCCCGGGACTTGGGCCGTCCGGAGATGGCGCTGTCGGGGCCGTCGCAGATCACCGCGGCGTCGGTGCCGGGCGTGGGCGTCGAACCCGACCCGGAGCAGTTGCAGCGGATGACGGTCGAGTACGTGCGGGTGTGAGGGTGCGAACCGGATGTCTGATGTGGGACCGGGTTCCAGCCGGTCGTTTGCACCAAGACCAGTGCTACAAGACTGGACCGGCTGGAAGCCGGTCCCACACGGAATGACCGGCAAGATGCCGGTCCCACACGGAATGACCGGCAAGATGCCGGTCCCACAC
>JACQVT010000319.1 GCA_016209665.1 Planctomycetota bacterium
CCTCCGTCGCGTGTCACCACAGGCGCGATGGCGTAAGGTCTTGGCATGAAACCGGTTGAAGCGGCCGGCGGGAGGAGCCCGGCTCCCGGAACGCGACGGCGGGAAGGGGCAAGGTCTCAAAAACACGGTGGCGGGAAGAATGAGCACGGCCCTGAAAAAACGGGGCGGCGGGCCGGCAGGATATTGCAGTGCCGTCGGTAAATCCTGTACAATGAACCACATAGAGTGGACTCTTGGAGGAGAGGCCCCACGTCTGGCGAGTACAATTGTGAGCAGCATCACCCACACAGCGCTGCTGGTCGGGTTGCAGTCATCGTCTAACGACGAGGTCTGGTCCGACTTCTACACGCGCTACCAGCCGCTGCTGGTGGCGGTCGGTCGGCGTCTGGGCCTGGCGGAACAGGACGCCCTGGACGCCGCCCAGGAGACGCTGCTGTCGTTTGCCGAGGGCTATCGCAAGGGCAAGTACGACCGCAGCAAGGGCCGTCTGCGCACCTGGCTGTTCGGAATTGCCGTCAAGAAAATCCGTGACATTCAGCGACGGAATGGAAAGAATCATGCGGTGGTCGAGCCGGTGGACAAGACCCGCGTCCTGAGCGCCGCCCCGGACGATCACAGCATCAGCGAGGTCTGGGAGTCCGAGTGGGAGCGACGGCTGCTGCAGGTCTGCATGGAGAACGTCTGCCGGCACATGGAGGTCTCGACCGTCCAGGCGTTCGAGTTGTTCGTGCTGAAGGAGTGGCCGGCGGACAGAGTGGCCTCTCATCTGGGGGTGTCCCGCAATGCCGTCTTCAAGGCCAAGCGGCGAGTCCTCTCCCGAATGCGCGAAACCTACAAGTACCTGCAGGCAAACTGGTAGCGATCCAGGCAGGGGTCCCATGTCGGATTGCCTGACAGACGAGCAACTCGAAGACCTCGCCAGCCGGCGACTGTCCGAAACCGAAGCCCACCGCCTCCACGAGCACGTCGAGCACTGTCCGGCCTGCCGCGATCTGCTGGCGGAATGCTCGGAGAACCAGTCGTTCGCCCGGTCGGTCAAGCAGGTCATCGGCGGCACGACCCGCCGGTCCAGCATCATCCAGGAGTACCTCGACGAGCCGGCGGCGGGCCACCTCTCCGACACCATCCCGGGTTACGAGTTGCTCCACGAGCTGCACCGGGGAACGCAGGGCGTGGTGTACCAGGCCGTTCAGTCCGCCACTCACCGGCAGATGGCCATCAAGTTCCTGCGCGAAGGCGTCCATGCCTCCCGCAGCACCCGCAAGCGGTTCGAACGCGAGATCGAGCTGGTCGCCAGCCTGCAACATCCCAACATCATCCGCGTGTCCGAGTCGGGCGTGTCGTCCACCGGGCACCACTACTACGTCATGGACTACGTCGCCGGCCTGCCGCTCCACCGGTACGTCGTCCAGCACTCACTCGCCCTCGAGCCCACGCTCGCTCTGTTCGTGAAGGTGTGCGACGCGGTCAACTTCGCCCATCAGCACGGGGTGATTCACCGCGACTTAAAGCCGTCGAACGTCCTCGTGGACTCGGACGGCGTGCCTCACGTGCTGGATTTCGGCCTGGCCAAGCCGATGATGAGTTCGAGCAAGACGTGGACTTCCATGACCGGCGAGGTGGTGGGCACGCTGCCCTACATGGCGCCCGAGCAGGCCCGCGGCGGCCACTCCCAGATCGACATCCGCGCCGACGTGTACTCGCTCGGCGTGATGCTCTACCAGGTGCTCACCGGGCAGTATCCGTATCCGGTCGTCGGCCCCATCGCCGAAGTGCTCAACCACATCACCGGGACCGAACCGGTCGCCCCGCGCCGCCGCTGGTCGGTCGACTCGGGCGGGATCAGTGCCTCTCAGCGGGCCGGCAAGCGCCCCGGCCTGTGCCCCATCGACGAGGAAGTCGAGACGATCATCCTGCGGGCCCTGGCCAAGGAGCCCGAGCGGCGCTACCCCAACGTTGAAATGCTCAAGCAGGACATCATCCGCTACCTCGAGGGCCAGCCGATCGAGGCCCGCCGCGACGCCGGCCTGCACGTGCTCCGCAAATCGCTCGTGCGCTACAAGGCCGCCGTCGCCGCCACCGCCGCCGGCGTGGTCCTCACCCTGACGTTCTCGATTGCCCTGTGGAACATGTACCTTACCCAGCTCCACGAGCGCGAGCGGGCCGACGCGGAGCGAATCCGCGTCATCGACATCCAGGGCCAGCTCGCCACCGCCCTGATGCAGCTCGGCGACCGGGCCCTGGACCACGGCGACGCGGTCGACGCCCGCACGCAGTACCAGGCGGCCCTCATGTGGAACCAGCACATGGCCGCCCGCCTGCTCGACAACCTGCCCTCGCAGTCCCGTCTGGCCGACAACTACATGCGCCTGGGCGACGCCGCCTTGTACCTGCGCGAGTACGACCAGGCCTGCGACTACTACCGGCGCTTCAACCGCATCATGATCGAGCTGTCCGCGGCGGCCCCCGGCCACAAGGGGTTCCAGGACCACTTGGCGATGAGCCAGGAACGGCTGGGGGACGTCCTGGTCCGCATGGGCTCACTCGACGAGGCCGCCCAGTTCGCCCAACAGGCGATCGAGATCCGCAAGCGCCTGGCCGAGGAGCCTCGGGCCGACTATTCTCTGTTGGAGTCGTATGCGAGGCTGCTCTTGACGTGTCGCATCGAGGACCTGCGGGCTCCCGCCGAAGCCCTGGCCGCCGCCCGGGAGGCGGTCGTTCGAAGCGGGGAAAGGGAGCCGATCGCTCTCGCAACGCTGGCCCTCGCCTATCTGCGAAACGGCGACCCGGTCAAGGCCCGGCAGACGCATCAACAGGCCCTGGCCCTGGTGCCGGCGGGCGAGCCGGGCTTGCGGAGAAGGATCGAGAGCATCCTCGGGGAAAGTCAGTCTGCGGAAACGCGGCCCGCCCACGAGGCGGCCGGCGACGCGGAGACCCGGGGGCGGATCCAATGAACGCGCATCCAAACCAGCCGCGTACCTATCGCCGCGATTCGGCAGCCAACATCCGGGACCTGCCCGAAACCCGCCTCGGCTTCAGCCTCATCGAACTGCTCGTGGTCGTGGCCATCATCGGCCTGCTCGTCGGCATCCTCGTCCCGACGCTTATGAACGTCCGCGAGAACACGCGGCTGGTCGTTTGCCAGAGCAACCTGCGCAGCATCGCGATGGCCTGGCACGCCTACCTGCGCGACAACCGCGAGCGGGTGCCTCGCGGCTTCTACGTCGGGACAACCTTCGGCGGCAAGCAGGGCAAGGCGCCCAACTACGGCGGCGACCCGAACGCGCCCCCCGACAAACGCCGGCGGATCCTCAACCGCTACCTGGGCATCGAGCCCATCGTGACCAAAGGGCAGGCGGTCGAGGTCTTCCGCTGCCCCGGCGACACCGGAAGCTTCATCTCCGCCGACGGCGGCACGGACACGGTGTATTCCCGCCACTGGGACTACTACGGCACGAGCTATCGGTCGAACCGTTACGTCATCGGCCCGACGCCGCCGCGGGCCAGTTGGAACGACCCCTGCTGGGCACTGATCGACGACCTTCGCCGGCGGTTCGACCAGTTGAGCCTGAGCCTCAGCAACGCGCCCAACGAGTCGCGCCTCGTCCTGGTCGGAAACTATGGCTTCGACGACTGGCAAAACCCGGCCCAGGACAAACCGCCCGTCGAGTTCCACACCCGCTCTTACCGAGGCCACTCCGGCGTCCGGCTGGACCTCGTCTCCGGCTCGCGGCACAACCTGGCCTTCATGGACGGTCACGCCGCCTTCACCGAGGTGCGAAAGGGCATCTACGTCGCCCCCCTCTATACCTTGATCCCGTTCCGCGACATGCAGGATGCCTTCCGCGAGGATCAGGCCGCCGGATATTCCCCGCCGTGAGCCTGAGTCCGTTGTACGACTATCCCGCAGAAGCTTCGCACGCGGCGCAGATTCCGCAGGTCGGCGCCGCCCTTCTCCGCGTCTCCGCGTCGCCCCGTCCCCGCGTCCTTGGGTTGCGGGCGCGGCCCGCGCTGTGTCCCCGGCCGTGTTCAGCCCCCCGCACGACAAACGGCACCGTTTCCGGTACCATACCGCCCGCCATGGACCGACGAGTTCTCAGTCGCCCGATCATCCTCGCCTCGCTAAGCCCGCGACGGTCCAGCCTGCTCGCCGAGGCCGGCATCCCGTTTGAGGCCGTCGCTCCCAGGTACGCCGAGCCGCCACCTCCAGGCGTCCACGCCGATCCGGCCGCGTTCGCCGAGTCCGCCAGCTTCTACAAGGCCGCCAGCCTGGCCGACGACCATCCCGATCGTCTCATCCTGGCCGCCGACACCGTGGTGGCCCTGGGCGACCGGGTCTTCGGCAAGCCCGCCGACCTGGAGGATGCCCGCCGAATCCTGACCGCCCTGCTCGGTGCGACGCAGCAGGTGATCACCGGCGTGACGCTGCTCGACGTCGCCAGCGGCCGGCGGCTCATCAGCCACGACGTCACCCACGTTACCATGCGCGCGATGTCGGAGCGGGAGCTTGAGGACTACCTCGCCCGAGGGGACTGGGAGGGCAAAGCCGGCGCCTACGGCATCCAGGGCCAGGCCGACCGATTCATCGAGAAATGCGACGGCAGCTACAGCAACGTCGTCGGCCTGCCCGTCGAACTCGTCCAAAGAATGCTGAAAGAATTCATCTGATCACTTC
>JACQVT010000034.1 GCA_016209665.1 Planctomycetota bacterium
GAACAGCCCGAAAAGCCTTCAGAGCGGGCCGCCCAGTCCGTCGAATCCAAGTCCGAAAAGCCCGCCGACGAGAAGAAGGAGGAGGAGGAGGAGGAGGAGGAGGAGGACAGCGCGGGCAAGGCCATCAAGGGACTGCTGAAAGGTCTGGGGCGCTGATAGGTATGTGTGGGACCGGCTTCCAGCCAGCCATTTGGACCGGCAAGATGCCGGTCCCACCCGAGACCCTCAGGCCGGTTGCAGGACCTCGTGCATCTTGGCCCCGATGTCCGGGGCTTTCATGAAGGTTTCACCGATCAGCAAGGCCCTGGCGCCGGCGGCGATCAGCCGATCCACGTCGGCCCGCGATTTCACGCCGCTTTCGGAGACGAGGATCGTGCCGGCGCCGACCCTGCCGGCCAGCCGCTCGGTCGTGGCCAGGTCGGTCTTCTGAAACTTGAGGTTGCGGTTGTTGATGCCCAGCAGGCTGCGTTTGCCGTTGGGAAAGCCGATCGCGTCCCGCAGGCCCGCCAGCGTGTCCGCCTCGTGCACCTCGATCAGGCTGGTCATTCCGAGGTCCCAGGCCAGATCGAGCAGCTCGGTGAGTTGGGCAGGCGGCAACACCTCGCCGATCAGGAGCACGCAGTCGGCCCCTGCCGCCCGCGACTCGTAAACCTGATAGGCGTCGACGATGAAGTCCTTCCGCAGCACCGGCAGGGGCACGGCGGCCTTGACCTGCTGGAGGTATTCCGGGCGGCCGTCGAAATACGGCCCGTCGGTCAGGACGCTGAGACACGTGGCGTGGTGCTGCTGGTAGATGCGGGCGATCGCCTGCGGATCGAAGTCCGCCCGAATCAGCCCGGCGGAGGGGCTGCGCCGCTTGATCTCGGCGATGACGTGGATGCCGTAGTGTGCGGGCGGGCCGGACAGCGCGGCATGGAAGTCGCGGGGCGCGGCGGCGGCGCGAGCGGCGGCCTGGACCTCGGCCAGCGGGCGGCGGGCCCGGGCCTCGGCCACCTCCCGCCGCTTGGCGTGCACGATCTCATCCAATATATTGCCCACGGCGCATCCTCGGGTACCTGCCGATGATTGTACGCCACCGACCGCACGGATGCGATTCGTCCAGGCTCGCCCATGCCCGATCCCGCGTGTTCCACGATCCTCGACGCCATCGATGTCCTGCTCATGGCGGCCGGCGGGATCGTCCTGCTCATCGGCGTGGTCCGCCAGGTGCGCCGCGGCCGACGGGATCCGCTCCGCGGCGCTCCGCTGCGGGTGAACGTGTTGTCGCCGGCGTGGATCTGGCTGGTCCTGCTGATCTATGCGTCGTCCGGCCTGCTGGCGGGCGGCATCGTCGCGGTGTACACCCCGAGCGGCCGATCGACCGAGGTCACTTCGCTGTGGCGAGGGGTCCTGGCCGGCAATCTCATGCAGGCGACGGTGATCGCCGCCGTGCTGTGGGTCGCCTCGCGGACGTTCCGCGGCGGACTGGCGGGTTTCGGGCTCATGCGGCGGCCCTGGCGACGCGATCTGGGCGACGCCATCCGGGGCTGGCTGGTCG
Organism: Planctomycetota bacterium; assembly: GCA_016209665.1. GTDB lineage: Bacteria > Planctomycetota > Phycisphaerae > UBA1845 > PWPN01 > JACQVT01. The sequence continues at coordinate 1,538 of JACQVT010000034.1, forward strand.
CCCTGTGCGTCTGCGCCGGCCTGAGCCGGCTCACCGAATGGCTGTTTCATCTGTTCTCGCCGCGGTTCGAGACGCCCATGCACAGCATTTTCGTGACGCTCGCGATGCCGGAGACGCCGACGTCCGTTCGGGTCGTCACCATCGCCGGGGCGGCGGTGTTGGCCCCGCTCGGCGAGGAACTGCTGTTCCGCGGCATCCTGCAGACCGGTATGCGCCGAATCCTGCCGCCGCGGCGTGGGAGCCTGCGGCATCGCTGGCTGGGCATTGTCCTGGCGTCGCTCGTCTTCGGGGCCATGCATCTGCCCACGCCGCAGTACGTGCCGGCACTGGTGGTGCTGGGCATCATCCTGGGCTGGCAGTACGAGCGAACCGGCTCGCTGCGGGTGCCGATCGCCGTCCACATGCTGTTCAATGGCAAGACGCTGCTGTGGTACCACCTGTCGGGAGGTTAGGAGGACCGGATCTCAGAAGATCAGCACCGGCTCGGAGTCAACGGGGAAGAAGTCGACCTTGCGCTGGCGTGAGATCGGGGGCAGGCTCACGGTGACGGCCCGTTTGACGCCGATCTCGGCCCCGCGCTTGGCGGCCAGGCCGCCGTAGTAGTGCAGGTAGTCGAACGAGATTTCGCCCCGCAGGAGCTGGTGCTCGCGGCAGGCGTCCACCCAGCGGTCGTACACGTCCGACACATCCACCCACAGGTCGAGGTGATAGTCCTCTGAGTCCCTGGTGGCTGGAACTCCCCAGCTTCTTGATTCCTCCATTTCTTTTTCTCCGCCCCAAAGGGAGTCTGTAGCAGGTTTACCGGGCGATTGTGGTCCGGCCAGCGTCAAGGAACCATGAGAATCGGCCCCAAACATGGTGCGAGGCCCCCAACCAGC
>JACQVT010000345.1 GCA_016209665.1 Planctomycetota bacterium
CACCGATGCCGCGGGCCTGCCCGTGGTCGGTCCGCTCAGCGGTTTTGATCCCCCCTTCCCGTCACCGCTGCACACCGACGTCAACGGCCGGTTGAACCGCGACATCCAGTTGCCGATCACCTGTGGCCTGTACCTGCTGAAGGTGGAGGTCACCGACACCAGCTTCTACGGCCTGTGCGAATTGCCGCTCACCGTGCCCTGCGCCGACTGCGCCGACTTCGGTTTCGTAACCAGCGACATCCAGCTCTTCAATACGGCCGGCGATCCCATCTCGACCGTGTTGGCCGGCGACGTCGTCAACGTGAAGAGCACGGTCTACAACACGGGCACCCTGCCCACCGTTCCCAACACGGTGCGGCTATTCGTCGACGGGCTGCTGCGCGGTTCCATCGCCATCCCCGCGCTGCCGCCGACCGGCCGGGCGCCGGTGTCTTTGCCCTGGACGGTGCCGCAAACCAAGACCTTCTTGTTGCGCCTGGTCGTCGACGAGTTCAACCTGCAAAGCGAGTGCGACGAGAGCAACAACGCCACGGAGCGACTCGTGTTTCCGCCGCCGACGTTGTTGCCAAACCTCACACCGCTGGTCGGCAACGCGCCGTACCTGCGTCTGGCGTTGCCGGGCACCGGCACGCCGTCTCCCCTGGGCCTGCCGGAAGAACCGCCCCTGGATGGCGCCGCCACCACCATTTGGGTAACGGTGCGCAATACCGGCACGGCGCCCTCGATCCCATCCAACGTGGTGTTGCTCGTCGACGGCAACCCGGTAGGCGCCACGGTGACCGTGCCGCCGATTCCGGTCAACGGGAACTCCGGTCCCCTGGCCCTGGCGTGGACGGCGCTCAGCGGTCAGACGACGGTTGGCGCGCGCGTCGATCCGGCGAACGCGCTCGTCGAACTCAGTGAAGCCGACAACGACGCCGTCCGTCCCCTGCCGGACCTGGCCTGCGGCGCATTCCACATCACCTCGCTGGTCAACTGCGCCGGCGACGTTACCCTCGAGGTCAAACAGCTCGCCCAACCCGACCACGTCATTCCGGTGGCGCCGTATTTCGTCCAGGCGACCATCGCGCCGCCCGCCCTGCCCGTCGTCTTCGGGCCGTTCACCGCGGTCGGCGCCGTGAAGCTATTCAACGGTTTCAGCTTCGCGGCCGGCGGCACTTTTAACATCGGCGCCGTCATCGATCCCTCGCCCAGTCAGGTTCCCGAGCCGATCAGCGCCAACAACAGCCGCACGCAGTCCTTCGACTTGCGCCCGGACCTCAGCCCCTGGCACGACCCCGCGGGGCCCAATTCCTTTGTGCCACCCGGACTCCACGATCCCATCCCCGACATCGAATTCCCCAGCGGCCCATTGCGACACGCTACGCCCACCGATGTGAGCCTGCTCATCTTCAACCGCGGTCGCGGGTGTGCGGAAAATGTGAACGTGCAACTCGGTTTCCACCGCGCCGGGGCGCCTACGGCCAAGCCCAATCAGACCATCGTCCTGCCCGTGCTCGATCCCGGTTCAACGCGCGTCACGTTCGTCGTCGTCGCCAATGGCGATGCAACGGCCACGGACTATTTCGACGAGCTCATCGTCACGGTTGACCCCCCCGCGCCGCCGGGCGCCATCGTTGAAACCGATGAAACGAATAACGTTACCGGGCGCATCGTGAAGCCCGATGTCACACCGGTATCGACCATCACGCCGGTGTCGCCCGCCTTCCCCCAAAACGGCGTGGGCAATACCTTGCAGCTTCAGGTGGCCAATCGGGGCGAGTACCCGGTGTTCAATTTGCCGACCCAATTGCGCGACGATCTGGGCGCACTCTGGAGCGCGCCCACCACCACGGGCCCGATCAACCCGGGCGCCACGATCCCATCGGCGGTCTTCACCTGGACGCCCGATACCAACAACCCGGCGCCCCATCCGCGTGAGCTGAAGGGGATCTTGGATCCGCTCAACATCTTCATGGAGTCCAACGAGGCCAACAATGAGGTCGCCTGCGCCACCGCCGACGTCGTGGCCACCGACGTGCAGTTGCGCAACGTGGTCGCGGATCCGAGTACCGGCGGTTGCACCGCCGATCTGTTGCTGACCATCGCCAACGCGGGCTGCCTCCCGGTTGGGCCGATCGCCTACACCGTGCGCGTCAGCCGCCTGGCGGTGGTGATCCTCCCAGACACGAATTTCGTGGGGGCCGTCGGTTCCAATTTCGTTCCGATCACCTTGACCAGTGCAGGCCCGTACGTCATCGATGTCGCGGTCGACCGCACCCTCGCCGGGGGCGCGCCCAATACCTACCCCGAAGGCGACGAAGGCAACAACGTCAAGGCGTTCACCCTCGACGTGCAGACCGACCTCACGCCGTGGAAGTCCCCGGCCGGGCCCAATACGCTGGTCGACCCGGTCAACAACCACATCATTCCCGACCTCTTACAGCTCGAACCCTTCCGCAACGACCGCGCAACGCGGATTCACGCCCGCATCAAGAACCAAGGGCTCTTCTGCGCCCACGACGTCACCTTGCAGCTCCAGGCGTTTGCCGGCGCGGCGGTGTTCCGCACCCTCACGACCTTCCGCCTCGAGGGCAGCGCCGCCGTGATCGCCTCCCTTCCGGCGCTCAACCCCGGCGAAACCGTCAATCTGTTGTTCGACTATCCCCCTGACGGCTATCCCATCACACAGCCGCTTACGCGCATCGAAGTCAGCGTCGATCCACCGGCCGCGACCGGCGGGGC
>JACQVT010000328.1 GCA_016209665.1 Planctomycetota bacterium
CTCTTCAGCAGCCAGGGAATGCCCAGGGGACCCGCCACCAGGAAGAGCATGGCCAGGACCATGCCGCGGTCGTGGAACCAGACTTCCTGGGGCAGTTGGAAGGTCGTGAGGCACGACGGGCAGATCTTGGTCAGCGGCTTCAGGTCGGCGAGGCAGCGGGGGCAGCGCCAGGGAACCGCGAGGATCTCCTCGGGCGTCGGGGGGATGTCCGGGTTCATGCGGGGCTCCGGCCAAGGAGTTCGAGGGCGCGGGCCACGGCATCCTCGGGGCTGACCGCGGGAACGACGCCGGAGGTGGCCGCGCGATCGGCGTCGATCTCCCAGCTGTCCAAGCCGATGACGGGGATGCCACGCTTGCGGGCGAAGGCGATCTCGGCCAGGGTGCCGAGACGCCCACCGATGGCGATGACCACCTTGGCGGAGCCGGCGATGATCACGTTGCGCGCGTCCCCCATGCCGGTCGCGAGGGGAACGCGCACCCACGGATTGGCGTCATCCAGGCGGTCGGTGGGAAGCACCCCCACGGTCAAGCCGCCGGCTTCGACGGCGCCGCGGGAGGCGGCCTCCATCACGCCGCCGAGTCCGCCGGTGATCACGACGACCCCCGCCCGGGCCAGCAGGGCGCCGACACGGCGCGCCGACTCCGCCTCGCGCGGCGTGCAGTCCCCCGCGCCGATCACCGAAATCTGCCGGACGTCCATCCCGGGATCGTAGCTCCTGCTCGCGGTCTATTCCAGGCGCACGCGCTCCGCCTGCCGGGAGAAGCAGCCGTACATGGCGCAGCCGCCGAAGTACTCCCAGCAGTCGCCGTGGTGGAACGTCCGGCACCGCTGGCAGCGCCGGAGCACGCCGTCGAGTCCCACGCCGCACACGGGGCAGCGGCCGTCGGCCGCGACCTCCTCCGCGCTCTCGGCGGGCGCACCGGCGGGCGAATCGCCGCGCAGACCGCGCAGCAACCGGCTCGAGAGCGAGAGGAAGCCGGTCAGGAGTTCGTGCTCCGCGGCCGGGTTGCCGCGGTAGAACACGGAGAGCCCGAACGGACCGACGTCGATCCGGATCGGAACGGAGCCGCCGGTCGGAGCGCCGAGGGCGGCGAGGGCGAGCACGCACCCGCGCGTCTCGTCGCTCAGCGACTCCAGCACCCAGGCCTCGGGCCCGCCTTCGACGTCGTAACCGCCGGCGAACTCCGGCACGTCGTATCCGAGGTCGCCGGGCAGCCGGCGCGCACCCGCCGACTCCCCGGCGGGCGCAATCCGCAGCCTTCCCGGGGCCGACCAGCGGAACCGCACGCGCGCCCAGGGCCCGGGAGAGTAGACGAACTCCGCCGGGATCCCGTCCACCGCAAAGTCCAACCGGGGCCGCTCGCCCCAACCGTTCCCCCGCACGCGTCCGTCGATCGCGCGCGCGGCTTCGCGCAAGTGGCGGCGGCAGGCCCGGGTCTGGCCCAGGGCCGAGACCAGGCAGAGCGCGAAGGTCATCACCCCCGCCAACCACCCCAAGGCCTGCAGCAGCGGGTCGTCCATCGTCAGGCCGGCTCCGCGTTCTTCGCCGCTTTGTTCGTCGGTTGCGGCTTGAGCAGGGAAACGACCATCGCCCCGCCGACGAACAGCCCGATCACGCCGAGCGACAGCGACACCGGGATGGGCACCCAGTCGTGGATCAGCATCTTCACCGCGATGAAGACCAGCGTGAGGCCGAGCCCGACGCTCAGGTAATGGAACTTGTCCATCAGCCCGGCGAGCACGAAGTAGAGCGCCCGCAGGCCGAGAATGGCGAAGATGTTCGAGGTGAACACGATGAACGGGTCGGTGGTGATGCCGATGATCGCGGGGATCGAGTCGATCGCGAAAGCCAGGTCGGTGGTCTCGATCACGATGAGCACCAGCGCCAGCGGCGTGGCGAACCGATGCCCATCGGTCACGACCGTGAAGTGCGTCCCGTGGTACTCGGCCGTCACCGGGACGAAGCGCCGGAAGAAACGCAGGACCGGATTCTGTTCCGGCTGGACCTGGACCCCCTGGTGCCGGAGCATCTTCACCCCGGTGACGAGGAGCACCAGGCCGAGCACGAGGATGACCCAGTCGAACATCTGGATCAGGGCGAGGCCGACGAAGATGAAGGCGGCGCGCATGCCGAGCGCCCCGAGGACGCCCCAGAACAGGACCCGGTGCTGGAACGACTTGGGGACGGCAAAGTAGGTGAAGATGACCAGGAAGACGAAGAGGTTGTCGACGCTCATCGCCTTTTCGAGCAGGTACCCGGTCAGGAACTCCAGTCCCTTGACCGCGCCGAACTCGTGATAGATCCAGAGGTTGAACAGCAGCGCGAGGGCGATCCAGACGAAGCTCCAGATCAGCGCCTCACGCATGCGGACCTCGTGCTCGCGGCGATGGAAGACGCCGAGATCGAGCGCGAGCATGACGAGGACGATACCGGCAAACGCGCCCCAGAGGCCCGGGTTTCCGATGCTCTCGGTGGCTGGCGGCAAGGATTGCGTCCGTAAGAAAAGGGGCGAGGTCGAAACCTCGCCCCGTCAGACTGGTCCGAGGCTACCTCTGGGCGCCGGCGTAGTTCTCGTTGACCTGGTCCCAGTTCACCAGGTTCCACCACGCCGTGACGTAGTCGGGGCGGCGGTTCTGGTACTTCAAGTAGTACGCATGCTCCCAGACGTCGAGACCGAGGACCGGGCGGCGGCCGTCCATCAAGGGCGAATCCTGGTTTGCGGTCGCATGGACCGTGAGCGACCCATTCTGGTCGACGCTCAACCAGGCCCACCCGCTGCCGAAGTGGGAGGTGGCCGCGGTGGTGAACTTGTCCCGCAAGCCGGCGAAGCCGCCGA
>JACQVT010000327.1 GCA_016209665.1 Planctomycetota bacterium
ACTCGACGGTGTACTGATATTTCATCTTCGTCGGCGCGAACGTGCTGACGAACTCGCGGGTTCCCTGCTCGACCAGCTCGCCAATGATCCCGTCGGCGGAGTCGAGGTTCGCTTCGGTCTTGCTGCTGCCGAAGATGGGGCTGGGCTTCTCGCGGTCGGTCTTGCGGAACGGATCGGGCGAGTACTGGAAGATGAGGTTGCCGGCCTTGTCGTACATGCTGAACGAGCACTGGACGGTGAGGTTGCGGCTGACGGTCTCGACCTGCTCGGTGTCGACGCTGCCCCCGCCGCCGCCCCAGCCGTGACCGGCCCAGGCGGCAACACTGGCGGCGCTCATGGTCCGCTGCCGGCCGGCCTTGACCTCGTTGCGGATGTTGAGCTTGCTCTTGATGAGGGCCTGGACGTCGGCCAGTTGCGGCGGGGCCCCGGCGTTGTTGGACGGGGTCATGCCGGCGGCGGCCAAGTCGTGCTCGGTCATGATGTCCTTGGTCTCGCGGCGCTTGGCGATGGTCAGCGGCGTCAGCTCGGCCTTGTGTGCGCCGTCGATCATGGCCTCGATCATGTCGGCGGCCATCCGCGACCACTTCTTGGCGCGGTCAGCGTCCTCGGTGCCGGCCTCCCAGGCCTCGACCTCGGATTCATTGACGGCGACGGTGGTCAGACCTTCGGGCAGTTGCTCGGTCGGCTGCAGCGTGTAGGCGATGCTGACCGTCATCGTTTCTTTCGACGCGCAGCCGCCGGCCAGCAGGATCCCTCCCACGACCAGACCCATCACAGACAGTGTCGTCCATTTCATGGTTACCACTCCCTTAGAAACCTGAGCTGGAAACGAGACAGACCCATACTCAAACGCATTATATCGACCGGAATGGTTGCGCGTCTTGTAGATCATAAGTCGGTTTTCCGCGTTCGGCTTGCAGATTCGCGAAGGCGTGCCTTGGGTCCGCGTGGGGGTTGGCCTGACCGTTCGTCGGGAGGTTAAGGTCCGGCGGGTCGCGAAGTCCAGTGGTCAAGAGGCAGACGAATAACCGCCAGGGCGGCCATCCTGTTCAGGCAGGCGGGCGTCTAGTACAATCCCTCGCGGTAGTTACGTCAGTATTGAGGTGGTGCGGCGATGCGGGGTAGTTCATCGATCATGGGTCGGCTGACGGTGGGTGTGGCGGCGCTGCTGCTGGCCGGTGGATGCCAGTTCTTCGTGGACGACGCCGACCGGGAGGTGTACCGCCTAGTCGAAAAACGTCAGCAGCAGGCGGTCGGCACGACGCACGATGCCGGCATCGACGCCGAAAGGGTCCCCATCCGGACGGGGGACTCCGCCTATGCGTTTGTGCCGCACCCGGTCGATTCGGAACTGCCGGCGTCGTTCAAGACGGCCGCTCCCACCGGTCTGCCGGACACTCGGCCGGCGATCCAGACGACCGACGACGTTGAATCCGCCGGGACTCGGCCGGCCGATTCGCCCGCCGATCATGTCGGGGCCCCCGAAGCACAAGGCCGGGCCGCGGACACCGCGACCTCGCCGACCGACATGCCCATCACCGCGCCTGCCTCGGCCCCCGCGACGGTTGAGGACGACGTCACGTCGGGCCGCGTCTTGACGCTGGCCGAAGCGCTGGCCTACGCGTTCGACCACGCTCGCGACTATCAGAGCGCCAAGGAGGACCTCTACCTGGCGGCGCTGGCCCTGACGCTGGAGCGGCACCTGTGGACGCCCCGGCTGGTAGGCGAGATCGCGTCGCAGTACGCCAACTTCGGCGAGATCCGCCATTTCGACGATGCGATGGACGCGGTGTCCACGGTGGGCGTCGAGCAGAGGCTGCCCTACGGCGGGACGGTGACGGCCCAGATCATCAGCACGCTGATGCGCGACCTGACGAACCACGTGACCACGGGCGAGACGGGGCAGGCCCTGCTGGAGGCGAACATCCCCCTGCTCAAGGGTGCGGGCCCGGTGGCCTACGAGTCGCGGTACCGGGCGGAGCGTCAGCTCATCTACGCGGTGCGGACGTTCGAGCGGTTCCGGCGGTCGCTGGCGGTGGACATCGCCGCGGACTATTTCAACTTGCAGCAGCTCCGGCAGGAGATCATCAACGCGACCGAAAGCATCGAGGGCTTCGACCAGTTGGCCCGGCGGGCGCGGGCGTTCTGGAAGGTGGGAAAGTCCACGATCCTGGACGTGCAGCGGGCCGAGCAGGACCAGCTCCGTGCGACCAACGCCCGGATCAACGCCATCGAACGGTATCAGACCGCGGCGGACCTGTTCAAGATCCGCATCGGCATGCCCACGGAGACCCGGGTCACCGTGGAGTTGGCCCGCAGCGTGGCGGCGACGCAGCCGGCGGCGCCGAGCGGACCGGCGGGCGAGGATGAATCGCAGACGCTCATCGACGTGCTGGCGATGCCGCTGGTGGACGAGGCCGAGGCGGTTCGCGTGGCCCTCAAACACCGACTGGACCTGCTGAACGATCTCGATCGCATCGGTGACGCCCAGCGCGGCGTGGTGATCGCCGAGAACGGTCTGTTGCCCGCGCTGGACGCCTTCGCGAGCGTGCGGTTCAGCACCGACCCGGGCAAGCTCGGCATGTTCGAGTACGAGCACGACCGGGCGACGTGGCGGACCGGTCTGAACCTCGAGCTGCCGCTGGACCGCAAGGCCGAGCGCAACGCGCTGCGGGAATCGCTGATCCTCAAGCGCCGGGCGGAGCGGGACTATCAGGAGGCCAAAGATACCGTGACGCAGCAGGTCCGGCGGGCGATGCGGCGCGTCGAACAACAGCGACAGGTGTTGCGGATTCAGGTCGCCAACCGCCATCTGGCCCAGCAGCGTCTGAGGGCGGCCCAGTTTAGGTTCCAGAAGTCGCTGGCCCCGTCGCTGGAAGTCGTCGACGCCCAGACCGAACTGCTGGAGGCCCAGAACAGCCTGGCCGCGGCCCAGGCCGCCTACAAGGTGGCCATCCTGGAGTTCTGGCGGGACACAGACATGCTGCGGATCGCCGACGACGGCAAATGGGAATTTGCGTTGGATACGCCGTCCGGTTTGCGGTAGTATGGATACCGAGGGGGCAGTTCACGTCCCATTGGGGAGCGTGAAGCGCGGGGACACACGCCAGCTTCGCGAGGAGCAACTCGCGAGCGGGAGATTCTCGTTTCATGGCAAGACTGCGATCCAGCCAGAGCGGCTCGCCGGCCTCGGTGGCCGAGGTCGAGCCGGCGCTGCCGCTGTCCGCGGAGCTGCCGGCACCGGCCGCGGACTGGCCGGCGCCGCCCCATCCCGTCTCGGGCACTCGCCGCCGGCTGACCCTCGGGCAGATCGTCGGGATGGTGCTGCTGGCGGCCCTGGTGGCGGGCGGTTACGGCGCGTACCGCCTGCTGACGCACACGGGGCCGGTGGTGGACGTGCAGTTGTTCACCGTGACCCGCCGCAGCTTCCCCGTCATTCTGAAGGAGAAGGGCGAACTCAAGGCCGCCAACACGATCGACGTGCGTTGCGAGTTGGAAGGACGACCGACGATCATCTACCTCATCCCGGAAGGCCAGTGGGTCAAGGAGGGCGACCTGCTGATCGAGATGGCCAGCGACACCATCGACGAGCAGTTGCGCGACGGCGAGGGCAAGGAGGCCAACGCCCTGGCCAACTACGAGGCGACCCTCAAGACCCGCGAGATTCTGCGGGATGAAAACGCGAGCAAGGTCCGCAAGGCCGAGCTTCAATTGCGGCTGGCCCAGCTCGATCAGCAGAAGTACATCGAGGGCGAGCAGAAGGAGTTGGAGCAGGAGGCCCAGTTGGCCGTCGACAAGGGCAAGATGATCCTGGAGCGCGAGACGCAGGACTACAAGGACGCCCAGGAACTGTTCGAGCAGGGCTTCATCACCCGCGTCGACCTGAAGGACGCGGAGTTCAGCGCTTACGCCGCGGGACTGGACCTGGCCAAGGCCAAACTGGCCCTGGAGGTGCTCAACAAGTACACGATCCCGATGGCCCTGGAGGAGAAGAAGTCGGCGGTGCACGAGGCCGAGAAGGAACTCGACCGCGAGCGCAAGGCGGCCGAAGCGTCGGAAGCCAAGGCGACCGCGGACGTCGACGCCAAGAAGAGCGACCTGGACATCGCCCGCGACAAGCTGGCCAAGCTCAAGGACCAGAAGCGCAAGACCAAGATCACCGCCCCGGCGCCGGGACTGGTGGTCTACGCCCGCGAGAGTTCGTATCGTTCGGAGAGCACCATCGAGACGGGCACGCAGGTGCACGAGCGGCAGATGCTGATCCAGTTGCCGGACACCAGCAGCATGAAGGTCGAGGTGCGGGTGCACGAGGCCCACATCGAGCGGTTGCGGGAGGGAATGGCGGCGCTGGTGCAGGTCGAGGGCTTTTCCAACCGGACCTTCACGGGCAAAGTGTCGAAGATCGCGGTGGTGGCCGACTCGCAGAATTACTGGATGAACCCCAACCTCCGCGAGTACAAGACGGAGATCCTGCTGGACGGCAAGTTCGCCGACCTGAAGCCGAACGTGACCGCCCGCGTGGAAATCCAGATGGCCCAGATGAACAACGTGCTGGCGGTGCCGGTGCAGTCGGTGTTCGCCAAGGCGGGCAAGTTCTACGTGTTCCTCGACGACAAGGGCCGGGTGCGGCCGATACCGATCAAGCCGGGCCTGGCGAGTACGGACTTCGTGGAGATCGTCTCGGGGCTGGAGGAAGGCCGGACCATCCGCCTGGCGGTCACGGACGAGATGCGGCTGCTGCTGCCCGACGAGGGCGATGACAACGGTGAGGACGGCACGGAGCCCGGCGCGGAGCGCCGCGCCCGCCGTCGGCCGGCGGAGGCCGAGGCCCTGAACCGCCCGGCGAGCCGGCCCGCGGGCGAGGCGGACGCCGACGAACGTCCCGGCGGGACCGAGGCCGGACCGGCTCGGGGCGGCGATGAGCCGGCGGAGCGCCGGCCCGCGGCGGGCGAGGCTCGGCCGCGACGAGAGGGCGCAATCGGCCCGCGGCCCGAGCGCCGCGGCGCCGCCGCCACCCGCGAGGCGCGATGAGTAATTGGGGGGCGGGCATCCCTGCCCGCCTCTCTGGGAGGCCGTGTGAGATCCGTCGAGTCTGTCCGAACCGCGACCGTGAGGGAGCGGCGTTGGGGCAAACCCGACACCAGCCTGGGCAGGCCGCTTTCTAACGGCCGCGGTGTCGCCACGGCGGACCAGGTCGGAAAGGGCTTCTCACACACGCACTTAGAATGCATCCTAAAACCCGTGTGGGACCGGCTTCCAGCCGGTCGGTTTTCAGGGTTTTAGGATGCACAGTTAGGCGGGCAGGGATGCCCGCCCCCCAAGACTGGGAAAGTGAGAAAGCGTGAAGGTTGACTCCGGGGTTCGAGCCTTGTCTTCCAGCCACGCTACGTCGGGCCGACCGCCCGTGTTGGCCCGCCTCGAGCATCTGCACAAGGTTTATCGCAAGCCGGGCACGGACATCGAGGTGCACGCCCTGCGGGACCTCAACCTGATGTTCTACCAGGGCGATTACGTCGCCATCCGCGGGCAGAGCGGCTCGGGCAAGAGCACGCTGCTGAACCTGCTGGGCTGCCTGGACCAGCCGACGGCGGGGCGGTACTTCCTGGGCGACGAGGACGTCTCGCGCCTGACCGACGACGAACTCTCGGAAATCCGCAGCGAGCGCCTCGGCTTCGTGTTCCAGAACTTCAACCTGATCCCGCAGCTCAACATCCTGGAGAACCTCGAGGTGCCGCTGTTCTATCGGCGGGTGCCGCCGCGGGTCCGGCGGGAGCGGGCGGTGCGGATGTTGGAGCGGGTGGACCTGGCCGACCGGATGCACCATCGGCCGATGGAGCTGTCGGGCGGCCAGCAGCAGCGGGCGGCCATCGCCCGCTCGATGATGGGCGATCCGCTGATCATCCTGGCCGACGAGCCGACCGGCAACCTGGATTCCAGAACGAGTGTCGAGCTCATGGCGATCTTTCAGCGGTTGAATCGTGAAGCCGGGATCACCCTG
>JACQVT010000035.1 GCA_016209665.1 Planctomycetota bacterium
CGACCTGCGGTTTCTGGACTGGAACATCTACGGCCGGCTGGAGAAGCTGTTCATCAAGTTGTTCTTCGAGGAGGAGGACCTGCACGTCAACATCCTGGTGGACGCCAGCGCGTCGATGGAGTACGGCCGGCCGGACAAGCACCTGTACGCCCGGCGGGTGGCGGCGGCGATCGCGTACATCGGCCTGGTGAACTACAATCGCGTCAGCGTGACGGCGTTCAGCGACCGCTACGGGCCCGAGATGGTCGGCGTCCGCGGGCGGCGGCTGATCCACCAGGTGCTCGGCCACCTGAGCGGCATCGAGGCGAGCGGGGCGGGCAACATGACGGCGGCCTGCCGGCAGTTCGCGATCCGCCATCCACAGCGGGGCATCGTGCTGCTGCTGAGCGACTTCATGGACAAGGCGGGCTACGAGGACGGCCTGCGGTACCTCATCGGCCGCAAGTACGACCTGTACGCGATCCAGATGCTTTCGCCGGAGGAGATCGACCCGCCGCTCAACGGCGACTTGCAGCTCGTGGATGTCGAGGACGAGGACGTAGCGGACATCACCGTCAGCCGGGCCCTCATCAGCCGGTACAAGCGCAACCTGCACGCCTACTGCAAGGAGCTGCAGGACTTCTGCACGCGGCGGGGTGTGACGTATATGTTCACGAGCACGGCGGTGCCGTTCGACCAGTTGGTGCTGACCTATCTGCGTCAGCGGGGGTTGCTGCGATGAGTTTTCTGGCCCCGTGGTACGTGCCCGTACTCGCCGCCGCTGCGACCGTGCCGCCGCTGGTCGTGCTGTACTTCTTGAAGCTCAAGCGCCAGCGGATGCCGATCGCCTCGACGCTGCTGTGGCGCAAGGCGATCGAGGACCTGCGGGTGAACTCGCCGTTCCAGCGGCTCCGCAGCAGCCTGCTGCTGTTCCTGCAACTGCTGATCCTGGTCCTGGCCTGCCTGGCGATCGGCGAGCCGTTCAAGGCGGCGGGGCGGTCGTTCGAGAAGGCGATCGTGCTGCTGATCGACCAGTCGGCCAGCATGGCCACGGTCGAGGACAACGGTGAGACGCGGCTGGCGATCGCCAAGCGCGAGGCGGCCGGCGTGGTCGAGGGACTGACGGCGGATCAGCGGGCGATGGTGATCGCGTTTGCCGACCGGGCCCGGGTGCTGGCCTCGTTCACCGCCGACAAAGGCGATCTCCGCCGGGCGATCGACTCGATCCAGCAGACCGACGCGGCCGGCTCGCTGCACGAGGCGGTGGCCCTGGCCGAGGCCCACTCGACGCCGGTGGGCGAGGGCATCGGCATCGGCGATCAGCAGGTCTCTCAGGCCCACCTGATTCTGCTGACCGACGGCCGACTGCCCGACGCGGAGAAGGTCGCGGTCCGGCGGAGCACCATCGATCTGGTCAAGGTGGGCAAGGCGACGGCCAACGTGGGCATCGTGGACCTCGACGTGCGGCGGAGCTACGAGCAGCCGGCCCAACTGACGGTGCTGGCCCGCGTGCGGAACCTGGGCGCGACCAAGGTGGAGCGAGATCTGTCGCTGGTAATCGACGGGCAGGAGAGGGACGTCCGCCCGCTGAGCCTCGCCGCCGCCGCCGGCCCCGATCGCCTGCCGATGATGCAGGCCGGCGGCGTCCCCGCGGAGGGCAGCGAGGCAGTGGTGCCGTTCGACGTGGTGCTCGACACCGGGGCCAACGTCGAGGTGCGGCTCTCGGGCGAGGACGGCCTGGCCGTCGACGACCTGGCGTTCGCGGTGGTCACGCCGCCGCACCCGATGAAGGTGCTGCTGGTGACGGCGGGGAACCGCTTCCTGAGCCGGCTCATCGGGGTGATGCCGCTGGACAAGTTCGACGTCTGGACACCCCAGCAATACCAGGAGAAGCCGGACGCGGAGCTGATCGACAACGGCCGATGCATCTACGACGTGGTCGTGTTCGACGACCAGTCGACCGACCGCCTGCCGCCCGGCAACTACTTCTTTTTCGGCGGGATCCCCATCATCGACGGCGTGCAGGCGGGCGACATCAAGGAGGGCGAGGTGCTGCTCGACTGGGACGACACGCACCCGGTCCTCCAGCACGTGGTGGTCGAGTCGCTGAACCTCGTGGGCTGGCGGGACCTGAAGCTGCCCAAGGAGGCGGTGCGGCTGATCGAGGGGACGAGCGGCCCGGTACTGGCCCTGCTGCAGCGCGGGCGGAACCAGTACCTGATCTCGGCGTTCAGCATCTTCGACGAGACGCGGACGCGGCTGAACACCGACTGGGTCTATCGGTCCGATTCGGTCGCGTTCGTGTACGACGCCCTGCGGTTTCTGGCCGGCAGCACAACCATCGGCCAGCAGCCGCGTGTGGCTCCCGGCCAGCCGTTCAGCGTGCCCGTCTCGCCGAAGTACAAGAACGTGACGGTCGCCCGGCCGGACGGCACGACCGACTCCGTCGCCGTCGGGGCCCTGAACATGGCCACGTACAGCCGCACCGACCGGGTGGGTATCTATACCGTCAACACCGGCATCCCCGACGAGGGTAGCCGGGCGGTCAGCCTGCTGAACGAGCAGGAGAGCCTCATCGCTCCCAACGCGGCCTTTCGCATGGCCGCCGGCGAGGTCAAGCAGACCGGCGGCAGCGAGCTGGCCCGCCGCCCGCTGTGGCCCTACTTCCTGATGGCCCTGGGCGGCGTGCTGCTGATCGAGTGGATCGTGTACAACAAGCGTGTGTACGTGTAATGCCCAATGATGGTGGGGCGCGGTATAATGGGCTTGGTGAGACAGTGGCCAAGATGACGTACAAAGCTGTGGTCCAGAACGGCGTCGTGCGGCTGCCGCCCGGCGTGGTGATCGCCGAGGGCACCGAGGTGCAGGTCGTTGTCTCGTCCGGCGAGACCCAAGAGGCCGGGACGAAATACTGGGGCCCGCACTACTACGGTGAGCAGGACGAGAACGGCGTGGACCTGTCGCTGATCCGGGAGAACCTCAAGCTGACGCCGCTGGAACGCATCCGCAAGGCCGACGCCGCCCGCCGCCAGGCCCTCAAGCTGCTGGAATATGGAAGACAACACCGCGAAAACGCCGCTCGAACGGATCGCTGAACTGCTTGCCAACGCCCCAAAGACCAGCAGGCCGCTCTGCAGCTTCTGGCCATCAAGCGCATGCGCGACGGCGACCAGCCGAATGATCAGGTCCCCTGAATCCTCCATGTCCCGTCGATGAACCGGCCGTGCGCCCGGAGATGCCGTTCAGATCAGCGATTTGGCAGTAGACCGATGGATTGAGCGCGGTCCCGCAGGACCTGGCCGCGGGGCGTTTCGACCTTTGTCATGTTCTTGATGACGTCCGGATAGGCGCGGAACGACTCGCAGGCGGCCTGCCATTCCTGCGGGTTGCGGGCGCTCAGGTTCGGCGCCTCATCGAGGCACAGCGCCATGTAGGCGGCGCGGGCCCGGTCGGTGGGGCCGCCGGCCAGGTCCCTCTCTAACCGCGGCAGCCATTCCCGGCGGAGTTCGCCCAGCCGATCCAGCGGGCGGGGCAGCGGCTCGACGTTCGCCGCCGGCTGCGTTCGGATGCGGAATGCCCTGCCGTCGGTGGTCGCGATTTCCTCACCCCCGTTTTTCAGGATGACCGTCCGGGCCACGTCGGCGAGCCGTTGGCCGTATCGCGTGATCGTCTCGTCGGTGGGTAGACCGGGGCGGCAGGTATTGCGGTAGAGGTCCTTGATCTGCCAGCCCTGGGCGTCGATCCATCGGCGGCCCTTCATGACACCGACGATGCAGCCGGCGGTGGCGGCGTTGCAGTCGGCGTCCCAGCCGAAGTTGAACGCGAGGCGGATGGTCTCGACGAAGTCGCCCCGGCCGTACAGCAGCGACCCCACGATCGCCGCGGTGTTGAGGTTCAAGTCCGACCAGGGGTTGAGTGCGATGCGGCCGGTCAGCGGCGGTTCGATCCCCAGCTCCATCAGCCCGCGGGCGTACCGGTTCGCGCACCAGATCCGGTCGGAGATATGGGCTCTCCACAGCTCCACGATCCGCTCCGGCGGCAGGAACACCTCTCCGGACCGCTGCATCTCGATGATGTAGACCCACTCGATGTCCGTGTCGTCGTCGGTTCGGGCCCCCTCCGGGAGCGACGGAACGTATTGCCGGACCTCGCCGGGCTCGTGGATGTACTTGTTCTCGTGGGGCAGACCGTTCAGGTTGCCGAGGATCTGCCCGATCAGGCCGCCCTGGATCTTGTCGTCGAGCACGTCGGCCGGCATCTGGACGAATCCCGACCTGTTCTGGGCACAGGCCCCGAGCAGGAGCACCGCTGTCGTCGCCAGGATGACCCGTGTTCGGCCCCGTCGCATCTTCACTATCTCATCTGCCATGCCAGCTTCTCCGGGCTTTTTACAGAATCCACGCCCATTGGGCGGCCTCGCGACGTATAATACCCGAGCCAGCCGCCCAAGCGAGGTGCCCATGTCCGATCCGGTCACGACCATCCAGCCGCACGAGCACGCGCTCGTCATCACGATCGACAAACGGTCGCTCGACGGTCCGTCCACCGAGCAACTCGTCGAGGACGTCCTGACGGCGGCGGCGGCGCGGACTGGTGTCCCCGTCGTGCTGGACATGAGCCGGGTCCGGTTCGCCCCCAGCGTCGCCCTGGGCCAACTGGTGCAGTTGAGCAAGAGTTTCCGGCTCGACGGGCGAAGGATCGCCTTGATTGGCATCGACCGCAAGATCTACGACACCATCCGCGTTACTCAACTCCACACCGTCCTGGAACTCCACGACACGCTGGAGCAAGCCCTCGCGTCACCGGGCAAGCGCGGCTGAGGTGCCAGTGTTCGGTCAAAGCGCAACCGGCCGACCTTTTCCGTCACCTGGGCGCCGTCCCGCCGATCGTGGGTCTGGGCGTCATAAGACACTGTTTTATATAATGTTACATTTTTTCCTTGCTGCCGGCTGTCGAGCCACCGACTGAGGTGACTTTCGGAAGACAGGGCGGTGGCGCGCCCATCGGAACCCCTCGGCAGGGCCGACGAGTCGCCCCGACGAAGTGCGTTGGCCGAGGCGCCCAGTGGCCAGAGCGGTCTCGCTCCGCGCCGATTCCCCGCCCCTACCCAGCGGTCGGCTCCACGGGTAGGATGGTGCACATCGGGGGTCAGGGGCCCGGTCGGCCTGCTGGCCCGTGCGTGTGCCGCGGTCGTCGAACACCCTCGACTGGAGATGGTTGGCGTGGCCAAGTTTTCACTCCGACGGTTTGATACCCAGGCTCAGGCAAGCGTCCTGCTGTCGCTGCTGTCCGTTGTGTCGCTGGCGGCATTGGCCTTCTTCGTGATGGGCCGGATGAGCTTCAGCGAGTTCACCCCCTACTACGGAGGGAACCGGCGGATGGCGATCCTGGGGGCGGGCGTCGTGACGCTGCTGCTGTCCGGTGCCGGGTTCGGGTTTGGGCTCAACAGCGCCGGGCAGCGACGCAACGACAAGCAGCAATTGTCCTGGCTGGGCTTCTTCGTGGGGGCGATCGTGCTGGCCCTGGCCCTGGTGATGCTCGTGCTGTTTGCCGTCCGGGGCGAGGCGGTTATTCAGTAGGCCGGCGTGGGGGTGGCCGTTCGGCGGACCCGGCGGTTGGCAACGGAGGGTCCATCGATCGTCACAACGGCGGGTCCATGCGAGTCTCCCTCTTCGTTACGTGTCTGAGCGATCTGTACTTCCCCGAAGTAGCGGAGTCGGTCGTCCGCGTGCTGCATCGGCTGGGCATCGCCTGTGACTTCCCGGCCGGCCAGACCTGCTGCGGTCAGCCCGCTCTCAACAGCGGCTACCTCGACGAGGCCCGGACGGTGGCCCGGCGGATGATCGACGTGTTCGCCGACGCCGAGACGGTGGTCACGCCCTCCGGTTCCTGCTGCGCGACCGTCCGCGAGTACTTCCCCCATCTGCTCAAGGCGGACCCGGCCGAACACCGGCGGGCCCAGGCGATGGCCGCCAAGACGTTCGAGTTCACCGAATTCCTGCAGAAGCGCCTGAAGGTTGACTGGTCCAGGTGGGACCTGCCCTACTCGGCGGTGGCGACGTTCCATTACAGTTGCCACAACCGCGGCATCGGCATGTCCCCGGACGACATCCTGGGCCTGGTGCGGCAGTTCCGCGGCCTGAAGTACCGTTCGCTGGTCAAGACCGAGCAGTGCTGCGGGTTCGGCGGCACGTTCGCGGTCAAGTTCGGCGAGATCTCGGGGGCGATGGTCCAGGACAAGATCGCCTGCGTCAAGGCGACGGGTGCAGACACGCTGATCTGCAACGACGGCGGCTGCACGCTCAACATCATCGGGGCCCTGCACCGCGAGGGCGTGAACATCCAGGTGAAGCACGTGGCGAGCATGTTGGACGAGGCCATGAAGGCCGGCAACAACCGCCAGCTTTACGCCCGCCGCGCCGACGGACCGGCGACGGTGCCGCTGCATTCCTGCTCGTGCGGACACGGGGTGACGGCGGCCGGCGGTGGGGGGGCCGGATGAGTCATCCACTGCCTATTGTGGCCGAGGACTTCAAGCACCGGGCGGCCGCCGCCGCGACCAACCTCCGCATCGCCGAGATCTTCGACCGGTCGGCCCGCGGCAAGGACGACCTCCGCCGACTGGCGATGCCGGAACTGCCGCACCCGCTGGACACCCGCGAACTGGCGGCCCGCATCAAGAACCACACCTTGCAGAACCTCGACCGCTACCTGGACCAGTTCGCCAGCCGCGTCCGCGACCATGGCGGACACGTCCATTTCGCGGCCGACGGCACGCAGGCCAACCAGATCATCACCGAAATCGCGCAGGCGGCGTCGGCCGGGCTGATCGTCAAGAGCAAGTCCATGGTCAGCGAGGAGATCGAACTCAATCACGCCCTTCAGGCCGCCGGCCTGAACGTTCTCGAGACCGACCTGGGCGAGTACATTCTGCAACTGGCGGGCGAGAAGCCCTCGCACATTGTCACGCCCATGGCCCACAAACCGAAGGAGGAGGTGGGCCAACTGTTCGCGGCCAAGCTGGGCATCCCCTACACCGACGATCCGACGGCGCTGACCAAGGCCGCCCGCAAGGTGCTGCGGGAGTCGTTCCGGGCCGCGGACATGGGCATCATCGGGGCGAACTTCGCGGTGGCCGAAACCGGCACCGTCGTGATCGTCACCAACGAGGGCAACGGACGGTTCTGCTCATCGCGGCCGCGGCTGCTCGTGTGCCTGATGGGCATGGAGAAGCTCGTGCCCCAGTTAAAGCACGTCCCGATCTACCTGAAACTGCTGGCCAAGAGCGCCACCGGCCAGCGGATCACCTGCTACACCAGCATGATCACCGGCCCGAAGCGGGCGGGCGATTTCGACGGCCCCGAGGAGTTCCACGTGGTCATCCTCGACAACGGCCGGAGCCACGTACTGGCCGGCGAATACCGCGACGCCCTGCGGTGCATCCGGTGCGGGGCCTGCCTGAACGCCTGCCCGATCTACCGCAAGATCGGCGGCCACGCCTATGATGCGACGTACCCGGGCCCGATCGGCAGCGTGATCTCGCCGCTGTTCACGTCGCTGGCCACGTATGCCGATCTGCCCAGCGCGTGCAGCCTGTGCGGAGCGTGCCTCGAGGCCTGCCCCGTGCGGATTGACCTGCCCACGCAGTTGATCCACCTGCGCAGCGACGTCAACAAGGACGGCCACTCCCCGCTGTCGTGGCGGCTGGGGTTCAAGGGCTGGAAGCTGGGGATGAGTTCGGGCCTGCTGTACCGCCTGGGGGCGACGTTCGGGCGCTGGTTCATGAAGATCGGCGCACGCGATGGATGGAAGCACAAGCTGCCCGCGACGGGTGGCATCTGGACGCGGTACCGCGACGTCCCGGTCATGCCCAAGCCGTTCCACAAGCGGTGGGCGGACCTGCAGAAGGAACTGGATGAAGAGGGGAAGGATGAGAGATGATAGATGAGAGATGATGGATGAGGGATGGAAGGACCAAGGATCACGAGGGACGTAGTGACAGTCGCTTAGCCGCAACCCCGTAGGGGTGCGTTTTGGTTCAACCCCGCGGTCCTCCCGGTGCAGGTAGTCGTATGCCATCGGAGTCGCAAACTTCGTTCTTTTCGCGGATCACGGACGCCCTCGCGGAGCGCGGCGAGCCGGTCGAGCTGCCGGACGACCTCGAGATCGCCCGCGTCATCGACGCGACGGAAGACCTGGTCGAGGTCTTCGCGACTCGCGTCGAGCAGGTGGGGATGCACGCCCATCGCGCAGCGGGCGAGTCGGCGGCCGTGGCCAAGGTGCTCGAACTGGTGGAAGCGTTGGCGGCCCGCAGCGCCATCGTGCCGGATGAGCCGATGCCGGCCCGCGATGCGATCATTGCGGGGCTGCGGTCGCGCGGGGTCGGCCTCCTCAGCCCCGACGAACCCGACGCGGCGTTCGAGGCGGACGTGGGCATCACCGGGGTCCGGATGGCAGTCGCCGAGACCGCTTCGATGAGCGTGGTCGGCGGCGGCAAGCATCGCCGGCTCGCCAGTCTGGCCGTACCCGCCCACGTCGCGTTGGTCCGGGCCGACCAGATCGTGCCCGATCTGATCGACTGGGGCCGTGCCGCGACCGCCGACCCGCCCGCCAATGAGGTGCTGATCTCCGCCATGAGCAAGACGGCGGACATCGAGGGCATCCTGGTGCCCGGCGTACACGGCCCCGGCACCGTTCACGTCGTGATCATCGAATAACCGCCGGAAGCGGTCGGGCCGGGTGCTCACGGTGCCATTGCGTCATGACGGCCACGCCGTCGGCGAACCGCGTTTTCGGCCGCCACCCCAGGTCGCGGGTGATGCGAGCGCAGTCAACCTGCTGGTCCGCACCCATGAGCATCACCACGGACCGCGTGAACGGTGGCGACCCCCCGGTCAGCCGGGCGAGCCATTCAACGACGGCGGCGGCGATCATCGCCACCCGGGCGGGAGCGTGCCGGCTTGGGCGGCGGAGTCCCATGGCATCCGCCGTGCCGTTCAGGTAGTCCGTCTGCGTGACGTGCTCGTCGCTGGCAACGTCGTAGATCTGCCGGTCCGCCGCGGGATGGGCCGCGGCGAGAACCAGCGCTTCAGCCGCGTCATCCACATACAACGATGCGATGCGATTGTCGCCGCGGCCGATGATCTGAACCTTGCCGGCGCGGGCCAGCGGTACAAAGTGGCTGAGGATCGCCCGGTTACCGGGGCCGTACAGGAACCCCAGCCGCAGGATCGTCCACGAGACGCCCGCCCGGTCGCACTGGGTACGGACGAGTTCCTCGGCGGCGAGTTTGGCCCGGCCGTAGGGGTTGCCCCGCCACGGCCTCGCCGGCGTGCGGTCCGCCGACACCGGCGGTCGCACGCGCGGATGCAGGTACACGCCGGCCGAACTGGCATAGACCACCCGGGCCGGCCGCCGCGGCAACACCGAGGCCAGCAGGTTGCGGGTACCGTCGATGGTATGGCGTTGAAACTCCGCCCACCTGCCTGCCATATCCACCCGGGCGGCAAGGTGAAACACGACGCTGCCCGGTTCGGCCAGACGATCACAGGCCCCCGGCACCGTCAGATCGCCCGGGATCGGCATCGCTCCCCGCTCGCGGACGCGGGGCTCATCCTTCGGATTCCGCACGAGGGCGCGCACCGCACCGCCCCGCCCCGCGAGCAGCCGAAGCAGTGCCTGTCCCAGGAACCCCGCGCCGCCGGTCACCGCCGCGTTCATGGCGGGTCCTTTGCGGGACGACGGGGAATCCACCGCGGCACGCGCCGGAGGTAATTCTCGTACGCGGCCCCGAATCGCTTGCGCAACAGCGGTTCCTCCAGGAGCACCACCTGGGCGTGGGCCAGGGGCACGCCGATCAGGGCCAGCAGCAGGATCCCCGTCGACGACAGGGCAACGGCCAGGCCGAACACCATCCCTACGACGCAGGCGGCGATCGGGTTACGGACCCAGCGGTAGGGCCCCTGGGCGACGAACTCGGTCGGCGGGTCGAACTCGACGTAGGCTCCGCGTCCGCGGGTGATCAGTTGATACGAGCAGTACAGGTAGACGGCCAGGAACGCCGCGAACACCACCCAGCCGCCCGCCCGCCCGCCGCCGATCTCGACGTGCAGCCCGGGGAAGTGCACGTCCAGCCGGTATGCCAGCCAGGGCAGCAGCCCGAGCACGAACGCCAGGAAGAAGAGGCAGTAGAAGATCATTCGCGCCAAAAGCGGGATGCGGGTAAGGACGGGCAGTGGGGGGAAGTTCACCATGGGTAGGATGCGCGGGGACAAGCCCTCTTGGAGCCTAAGCCTCAGCGCCCAAGGGCGCGGCTCGTCAAACCCGAGTACGCGTCTTCAGGGTTCTCACCAGCGGACCACGAACCCGCCGGACATCCACTTGCTGGATTCGATCGAGTACACCACGGCGGTCTGACCGGGTTTCAGTTCGCCGGAGCGCACCATCTCGTCGAAGTGCAGCAGGACGGAGGCCCCGCCGCAGTAGCCGGTATCCTGGGCCCGGAACTTGGCCCGTTCGGGACCAATGCCGAACACCGCCGTCACCCTCTCGAGGTTCGCCTCGTACAACTGTCGGCCTGGGATCGAGAAGATGTAATGATCGATCTGCGGTCCCTGGAGGTTGAGGCTGCGGAGCATTCCCTGGACACCCTTGATCAGCGTGGGCACCGCGTCGTTGTTGACGGCGGTGAAATCCTGGTCCAGGTGATGCGAGCCGGCCTCGAA
This sequence comes from Planctomycetota bacterium, assembly GCA_016209665.1. Taxonomy (GTDB): domain Bacteria; phylum Planctomycetota; class Phycisphaerae; order UBA1845; family PWPN01; genus JACQVT01. The sequence goes on from JACQVT010000035.1 coordinate 10,704, forward strand.
GACCGCCTGGGTTTGCCGGTCGGGGTGCATCAGGTCGGCGATGGCCCCGCCGGCGGTCATACCGGGACGGCGCCTGCCGCCGACGCTCTCGATGTACGCGCCCAGCACCTCTTGCCCGCAGGGGGCATCGGTCTCGGCGGCCTCGAGAAAGACCGCCCCGCTCCCGTCCGCCAGGATGTATCGCAGGGCGGCCTGGGTCTTGTTCATCTGGGTCTGGTTGAAGTAACAGCCTCGCAGGTAGACACTGGACAACTGGGCGTACGAGACGAGGGCGTTGCGGTATCGGCCACACCGCAGGGCGTCGAAGGCGATCTGCATACACTTGCCCACGCCCGAGCAGTTCGAGTGGATCTCCATCTCCGCGCACTGCTCGATACCCAGCAACTCCTGGAGGATGGTCGAGGTCGGGGGGGTGGAATAGTCGGAACTCGGGCAGCTCAAGAGCAGGAGGTCGACCTCCCGCGGCTCGCGGCCGGCCGCCTCGAGAGCCCGGCGGGCCGCCTGCTCGGCCAGGGAGGCCGCGGTGTGGGTCAGGGCACCGGTCGCGGGGTCGATGGCGAAGTGCCGTCGCTCGACGCCGCCCTTTTCGAGCATCACCGGCCCGATGTTACCGAGGAACTTCTGGACCCGTGGCGGCGCCTGGTCCAGGCTTCCGAGAATCTCGTCCAGGCGGGTGTTCGGCACCGGGTCGCCGGGGAGGAACGAACCGGTGCCGATGATACGGACGGGGCGCAATACTGCCTTCATTCGAACTCCTCTTTCATCCATGGCCCCTTTATGCTAGGCTTCTAGCCCCGCCAGGCCGGCACCACCATGCCATGACCGGTCGCGGTTGTCAACGGACGGCGTTTCGCGGGACCGGTTTTCGGTTCCCCGCCCCAACGTGTTCCAGGTGCGAGTCAGGAGCAGGCCTTGAAAAGATGGCTTGTCCGATTGTTTCTGTTTGTGCTGGTTGCCGGCGCGACGGTATGGGTGTGGCGCGCGTGGACGACCGAAGCGGTCATCGCGGTCACGACGACCGAACTCGCTAAAGGTCCACTGGAACTGCTCGTGACCACCACCGGCCGGCTCTCACCCATCACCGAGGTCGTCGTCGGCTGCGAGGTCTCGGGAACCGTCGAAGCGGTCCTGGTGGACCACAACGACCGGGTCACCCGCGGGCAGGCGCTCGCTCGACTCAAGCCCGAGTTGTACCGGGCCGAGCACGAGCAGGCCAAGGCTGACTTGGCCCGGGCAGCGGCCGAGCTGCATCGTCTTGCCGTCCAGGCGGCCGAGGCCCAGCGTGAATACGATCGGATCAAGTCGCTGTACGAGCGACAGGTCGAGAACGAGAACGCGTACCGCAGCGCCGAAGCCGTCGCCAAGGCTGCCCAGGCCGCCGCCGAGGCCGGCCAGGCCGTCGTCGACAGCGCCGCGAGCAAGGTCCGCCTGACCGCCTATCGGCTCGACCGCAGTGTCATTACCTCGCCGATCGACGGGGTGGTCCTCGACCGCCGGGTCGACGCCGGCCAGACCATCGCCGCCACCTTGCAGTCGCCGGCGCTCTTCGTGCTCGCCGAAGACCTCAGCCGGATGCAGTTGTTGGCCGACGTCAGCGAGGCCGACATCGGCTATCTGTGCCCGGGGCAATCGGTGACCTTCACCGTGGACGCCTATCGTGACCGACGATTCGAGGGAACCGTGATGCAAATCCGCAACCAGCCTCGGACCGTCCGCGACGTGGTCACCTATACGGTCGTCGTCGACGTGCGCAACGAGGATCGGCTGCTCCGGCCCGGCATGACCGCGGACGTGAGTGTCCGCATCATCCGCCGCGAGGACGTCCTCAAGATTGCCAATACCGCCCTGCGGTTTCGCCCACCGCTCTCCCCGGACGATACCCGGGCTCTGTTGGCCCAGGTGGACTGGCCGCCTGCCCCGCCGCCGCTCAAGGTCGCCGCCGACCTCCAGGCCACCCAGGCGGCCGGCACCGCTCAGACGGCGCCGGGAGATTTCGTCGCCAACCCACCGCCCATCGACCCCGTTCAGGCCACCTTATGGGAGTACGTCGACCGGAGGTTCAAGCCCCGGGGCGTCTGGACGCTGTTCACCGACAATCGCGAAACCGCCGTCTATACCGGTGCGGATGCGGTCGGCGGCGAATTCGTCACCGAGGCCCGAAAGCCCGAGCCCGGCCGCAGCCGCCTGCACGATGCGATCGTCCTCTCGCGGCCGGAGAATCGTGTCGGTATCCTGACCCGCAAGAAATGACCCCGATCGTCGAACTCAGTGACGTCCGCAAGACCTACGTGATGGAGGCCGTCGACGTCCATGCCCTGCGCGGGATCGATCTGACGCTGCGGCAGGGCGAGTTCACCGCCATCATGGGGGCCAGCGGCTCGGGCAAGAGCACGCTGCTCAACGTGGTGGGCTGTCTTGACCAGCCCACCGGCGGAGTCTACCGGCTCGACGGCGAGCGGGTGGATGGCTTCAACGAGGAGCGGCTGGCCGAGTGCCGCCGCATGAAGCTGGGATTCGTGTTCCAGAGCTTCAACCTGCTCTATCGGGCCACGGCACTGGAAAACGTCGAACTGCCGATGGTCTACCAGGGGGTGCGGGCGGGGGAGCGACTCCAACGCGCCCGCCAGGCCCTGCAGACCGTCGGCCTGGGCGACCGCCTGGATCATCTGCCCACCCAGTTGTCCGGCGGGCAGCAGCAGCGGGTCGCCCTCGCCCGGGCCCTCGTGACTCGCCCACGCCTTCTGCTCGCCGACGAGCCGACCGGCAACCTCGACTCCAAGACCGCCGACGAGGTCCTCGATCTGTTGGTCCGCGTGCACGCCCAGGGCAACTTGACCGTGGCCATGGTCACCCACGACCCGGACGTGGCCGCCTGTGCCCACCGCATTGTGATCCTCCACGACGGACGGGTCGTGCACGACCAGGTCTCGCCCTCGCGGGGCGGGCCGGCGATCCCGCATATCCGGTCCATCGGCGTGCACGGCGTGGCGAAGGAGAGAGAGTGTGAGTAATTCGGAGAGTGTGAACGTATGAACGTATGAACGTGTGAACGCCCCGGCGGCGCGAATCCGTTCATACGTTAGCACGTTCATCCATTCATACACTGTGCGGAGTGCCCGATGGGCTTCGTCGTCTGGATTGAGAGTTTCCGGATCGCCTTCCGCGAGATGCTGCGGCACCGGCTGCGAACCACGCTCACCATGCTCGGGGTGATCTTCGGCGTCGGGGCCATCATCGCCGTGGTCTCGATCAGCCAGGGGGCCAAGCGCACCATCCAGGGGCAGATCGCCAATCTGGGCACGAACATGATCATCATCCTGCCCGGCACGACGTCGCAGGCGGGTGTCCGCGGCGGGGTCGGATCGGCGCTGACATTGACGCTGGACGACAGCGAGGCGATCGGTCGGGAATGCCCCGCGGTGACCCACGTCGCTCCCGTGGTTCGCGTCGTGGGTCAGGTGGTCAGCCCGTACGCCAACTGGTCGGTGCTCATCGCCGGCACGAACGAAGCCTATCTGTCGATCCGGTCCTGGTCGGTTGAGGCCGGCCGCGGGTTGGAGTCGCGCGACGTGGAGGCGGGGGCCAAGGTCTGCCTGATCGGCCGCACCACGGCGGATGAGCTGTTCGGGGCGATGGACCCTGTCGGCCAGCGGGTCCGGGTCAAGGGCGCGGTCCTGACTGTTGTCGGCCTGCTCGCCTCGAAGGGACAAAGTCCGCTCGGCGAAGACCAGGATGATACCGTTCTCGCCCCGGTCACCACGGCCATGTCGCACTTCGCGGGCACCGATCGGCCCCATGCCGTCATCGCCTCCGCCCGCAGCGAGGAGGCTATCCCCTCCGCCATCGAACAGATTCGCGTCCTCCTGCGCCAGCGCCATCACATCCGCGAGGAGCAGGTCGACGACTTCGACGTGAAGTCCCTCGAGGAGACCGCCCGCACCGCCGAGGAAACCTCCAACGTCATGACCGCCCTGCTCGTCAGCGTCGCCGGCGTCAGCCTGCTCGTCGGCGGCATCGGCATCATGAACATCATGCTGGTTACCGTCATGGAGCGCACCCGCGAGATCGGCATCCGCATGGCCCTGGGAGCGTCGCGGCTGATGATCATGCGGCAGTTCCTCATCGAGGCCGTCACCCTCGCCGGCGTCGGCGGCGTCATCGGCGTCGGCGTCGGCATCCTCGGCAGCCGGCTCATTACCCACTTCACCAAATGGGAGGGCATCATGTCCCCCGTGCTGCTCGTCGCCCCCGTCGCCTTCGCCGTGACGGTCGGCATCCTCTTCGGCCTCCTGCCCGCCCGCCGGGCCTCCAGCCTCAACCCCGTCGAGTCCCTCCGCCACGAGTGAGCAACCTTGTCTTCTGCACGAGTCGTCAGGCCGCACGACTACATCGTCGCGATGCTGACGACGACGGCGAGATGCTGTCCCCTGTTGCCCGTATCCTGATCTGCTATAATGCGGCCATGGTGAGCGCGATCAAACAG
>JACQVT010000330.1 GCA_016209665.1 Planctomycetota bacterium
AAGTACCACGTCGGCATCGAGGGCGTCATCCACGGCCGGGGCATCCACACGCCCTACACCTTCGTGTGCGTCCTCAGCGGCGGACAGCGCAGCTTCTTCCACACGCAGGGGGCCAACGGCACGCTGTGCTACGACGATATCAACCTGGCCATCGTCAAGCGGGCCCGCTACTGCTTCGTCACCGGCACCATGGTGATGAAGACGTTCGACGGCGGGCAGACCGCCCGGCTGCTCGGCGAAGCGCAGAAGGCCGGCGTCAAGACGCTGCTCGACACGGTCTACGTCGACAACGCCTCGGCGCAGGCCTGGCACGACGTCATCTTCCCCTGCCTGCCCGTGCTGGACTATTTCATCCCCTCCCAGCCCGAGGCCCGCAAGATCACCGGCCGGGAGCGGCCGGTCGACATCGCCCGGTTCCTGCAAGACAAAGGCTGCAAGAACGTGGTCATCAAGATGGACGAGCAGGGAGCGTTTTGCCGCGACGCCGCCGGCACCGAGACCCTGGTGCCGTCCTACCAGGTCGAGCGGGTCGTGGACACCACCGGGGCGGGCGACACCTGGAGCGCGGGCTTCCTGGCCGGCCTGCGCGAGGGCCTGGCCATGCCCGACGCCGCCCTGCTCGGCAACGCCACCGCCGCCCACTGCATCCAGGCCCCCGGGGCCTCCACCGGCATCGTGGCCCTGGCCCGTATCAAGGAATTCCAGAAGAAGACCCCGCAACGCCGGGCCTGACGCCGCCTCGAAGCGACGATGTCGCTCCCGATGAATCCCGGGTCGGTTGTTTCGCCGCCGCCCAGTGCTATACTTGCTGGTAGCCGCACCCCGAGTCGCCCAGACCCCACCACGCCTCATCGGCAGGAGGAACGATGTCATGCCCAGGCTACAGTGGTTCAGACGGATTGGTTTCGCGATACTTGGCGGCTTCGTGCTCGCCGGCAGCATGGGGCAGGGTTGCTCGTTCGGATTACCCGATCCCGGGTTCGGCGACCCCGTCACCGTCGAACTGATCAACGTGACCAGCAACCCGGTGGACGCCTTCCTGTGGTCCGATCCGGGCACGCAGTTCTTCCCCGAGGATGTTCTGCGGCCCGAGAACTTCGTCGACGTCGGTGAGCCGCTGGCCCCGCGGGACATCGTGACGGTGGTGCTGGACTGTCGCGACGCCGGCACGCTGCTCGCCGACGGCGATCTGCTGCTGGTGCCCGAGGGCGCCCAACCCAGCGCCAACATTCTGCTGCTCCGCGAGGGCGAGCACTTTTTCTGCGGCGATCTCGTCAGCTTCTACTACGAGGTGGACGGCGCCGGCGGATTCTTCACCAGCGTGGACGTGAACGGCGTCTACCTGGCGCCGTGATGCCCGAGACGAGCCGCGGGGTTGTGGGACCGGCTTCCAGCCGGTCCATCTGGACCGGCAAGATGCCGGTCCCACACGAGGCTTCGTCAGAGTTGCTCACTCCTGGCGTGTCGGCTCGAATGCGCAGTACGGTTCCTCGGCCAGGTAGTCGCCGTACTGGTAGAACGCCCGGGCCCTACAGCCGCTGCACACCATCTTGTACTCGCATCGACCGCATTTGCCGGTCAACGTGCCCGGATCGCGGAACTCGTTGAAAACCCGGCTGTCCCGCCAGATATCGGCAAAATGCTGCCGCCGGACGTTTCCCGCCGATACCGGCAGGTAACCGCAGGGGAACACCTCCCCGTCGTGCGACACGAAACACACCGCCGTGCCGGCCAGACAACCCTTGGTGATCGAGTGTAGCGACCCGCCGTGGGGATGACCGCCGGATCGCATTGTCGGATCGTGGGGCGCCGGGTTCACGGAACCCGGCTCGGATCGGAGCTGCGACACCGGGTTCACGGAACCCGGCTCGGACGGCGGATGCGCCTCGCCGCCTCCGATTCTGACGGGCTGCCGGCGGCCCTCGGCCTTCGCCTGCTGGCGGATCACGCGGTAGTAGTGGGGGGCGCAGGTCGGCTTGATCTGTAGCGCGGTCGTCCGTTCGAGCCGGGCGATCAACTCCAACCGCTCTTCGACCTCGTCGGTGTCCAGCATCTGATCGTCCGCGATCTGCTCGCCGCAGCCCACCGGCACCAGCAGGAAGTAGTGGGCGGCCACCGCTCCCAGTCGTTCCGCAAGTCGCAGGACGGCCTCGATCTGGTCCTTGTTGTGCTTGGCGATCGTGCAGTTGATCTGCGTGGGTACGCCCGCCCGGCGAAGCTGGGCCAGGCCCTCCATCGTGCGGTCGAACGACCCGGCCAGGCCGCGGAAGGCATCGTGCGTGGCGGCGCCGGCCCCGTCGAGCGATGCGCTGACGCGGTCGAATCCTGTGGCCGCGATTCGCTCCGCCAGCGCGGCATCGACGAGCGTTCCGTTCGTGGCCAAGGCGATCAGCAGACCCCTGGCCTTGGCGTGAGCCGCCAGATCGAACACGTCCGGCCGCATCAGCGGTTCGCCGCCGGAGAATACCAGCACCGGCCGGCCCACCGAGGCCACCTGGTCGATCAACGTCCTGCCCTCGGCGGTCGTCAGGTCCGTCTTCATCAGTTCGTGAGAGACGTCCAGGCGGCGACAGTGCACGCACTCGAGGTTGCAGCCCGCGGTCGTTTCCCAGAACAACAGGCGAAGCGCCGGGACAGATGGCATGGGTTGCCGGTCGGCCATAGGTATCTATGATACCCGGTTCCACACCGCGAGCCCAGCGAACAAGCGGCGGTTGGGAAGGTTTATCCATGTCGCGGTTTTGCGACATGCGATGGTCGCGAAAGGGGCGCACGATTGCAGTTTCACGATGGCCGCTTCCAGCTCGTCTGGACGCCGTTCCTGACCCGGCAACGCGGCCGGGTGATGCAAGCGGTGGGGTTGGTGTCCGCGGCGGATCTCGGTTCGGGCGGCGAGATGACCCTGCGGCTCGGCGGCCGCGATCGTTCGGCCCGCGAATCCGACCTGTTGCGCTATCCCACCGGCCATTTGGATCGCAATAGCCCGGCCCTGTATCTGTGGCTGGTCCCACGCCCCGTCCGCACCGTGAAGTGCGAGGCCACGTGGAAGCCGACCTCGGGCCGCACCTGTCGGGCGGCTATCAGCCTGCCGCCCGCTTGGCCGATGAACGTTCACGTGGTGTTCGCGAGGGACGCAGGGGCGTGCCTGATCCCGTTCACGCCGCAGAGCGAATTCCTCGGCATCGAGGAGATGTGCCGCAGTCTGTACGCCGCTCGGCGACGGGCCGAACGCGACGGTGCCCTGCTGCCCACTGCGGCGATACTGATCGGCGTTGCCGCCCACACCGCCTCGGTGGCGATGGCCTTGGCCGCGGCCGGCGGGGACTTTCTGCACATGAGCACCGGGCAGAACTGCCCGCGCCCCGACGTGCCGCCGTTGTTCTGGTGGAAGCTGCC
>JACQVT010000331.1 GCA_016209665.1 Planctomycetota bacterium
GGGCGTAGCGCTTGCCGATCGAGGCCTTGGCGTCGTACTGGGCGGGCCAGCGCTCGCGGACGGCCCGGTAGATCGGCTCGGCGATTTCGGGCAGCGCGTCCTTATTGACCAGCGGGAACACCGCCGCCTTGATGGGGGCCAGCCGCGGGTGGAACCGCATCAACTCGGGGCTGGGCCGCGACTCGTCCACCGTGTACGCCTCGCAGATAAACGCCAGTGTGCCGCGGTCGGCCCCGGCCGACGGCTCGATCACGTGCGGGACGAACCGCTCTTTGCGTTCATCATCGAAGTACGTCAGGTCCTTGCCGCTGCCCTTGTGCTTCGGCTTGCCGTCGGGGTCCACGTCGAGCACAAGTTGGCCGTCCTTGGCGGCGAGCTTGCCCTCCATGTGGCTGCGGAGGTCGAAATCGCCGCGGTGGGCGACGCCCTCCAACTCGCCGAAGTCGCCGTCGGTGAGGAACGGGAAGGCGTACTCGATGTCGCTGGTGCCGCAACTGTAGTGCGAGAGTTCCTCCTTGCCGTGCTCGCGAAGCCGCAGCCGGCTGGACTGCAGGCCGAGGGATGTATACCAGCGCACTCGCGTGTCGCGCCAGTACTCGTACCAACGGTTCGATTCGCTCGGGTGACAGAAGAACTCGATCTCCATCTGCTCGAACTCGCGCGAGCGGAACGTGAAGTTCCGCGGCGTGATCTCGTTGCGGAAGCTCTTGCCCATCTGGGCGATGCCGAACGGCACCTTCACCCGCGTCGAGTCGATGACGTTCTTGAAGTTGACGAAGATGCCCTGGGCCGTCTCGGGGCGTAAGAACGCCTTGTTGTCCTCGCTCTGTAGAGCACCATAGTGTGTCTCGAACATCAGATTGAAGTCTCGGGGCGGTGTAAGATCGCCCCCGCACTGCGGGCACTTGCCAGGGTTTCCCGCAGCAAAGAGATCATGAGCGACAAAGTACACGGACCCGTCCAACGTGCAGAAAGGAACGGATGGCGATACTCCCGCAGGCCTTGCCGCGAGAGGAACAGACGCTTGAGGGACGTTTGTCCAAGACACCTTTCGCGCGCCGGTCGCAATCTTCACCGTCTTGGTCCACTCATCCGGGCTTGCACCCTGCTCCACAAGAAACCGGTGAGCCGGATTCTGTGACTGGTGGATTGCATCGTGGATCGTGATTGAGGTGGGAATAGGGCCACTCCACGGCCTAAGGATCATCTCACTGAGGAAATCGGACCGGAACAGCTTCTTGCACTGTCGGCAGGTCTGCATCTTGTCCGCGAACAGGTCGTAGTGGCCTGAGCACTTCCAGACCTGGGGGTGCATGATGATGGCGCAGTCCAGGCCGACCATGGTGAATTCATGGCCGTCGGGGCCGAGGGGCGGATGGTGGACCATGTCGTTCCACCAGGCGTCCTTGAGGTTGCGTTTGAGTTCGACGCCGAGCGGGCCATAGTCCCAAAAGCCGTTGATACCGCCGTAGATCTCGCTGCTCTGAAAGATGAACCCCCGCCGCTTGCACAGGGCGACGATCCTCTCCATCACGTTGCCGTTCGGGCTGGCCATGCTTGCTTCGGTCCTTTCTGCCGGGTGCACAGGGTCCAGGACGATACAAAGGGTGGTGATTATATCGGCAACCCGGCCGCCTGTCAGTCGGCGCAGCCGGGCGTGGCGGGGAGGTTATCGCCGCTGAAACATCGCTGGAATCGGGCGAAGTCGGCGGCGTCGCCGTCGGCATCGCCGTCGAGGTCGGCGGCCTCGCAGCCGGCTTCAAGCGGTGCGGCCGGACCGGCCGCGCAGTCGACGAACGCGGCCAGGTCATCGGTGCCCACGTCGCCGTCGCGGTCGAAGTCACCGGGGATGGGCAGCGGGCAGCCAAAGGGGTCCACCTCGGCCCCGGCGACGGTATTGGCGCAGTCGTCCATGATGTCGAGGACGCCGTCTGCGTCCACGTCGGTCAGGTCGAGGGCCCAGGGCTCCAGGCCAGCCACGCTGTCGGCGGCGGCGAAATACAGCCGGGAGCCGATAACCTTCAGGCGGTCCGGGTTGCAGCCCAGGATGCCGGGGCCGATCTCGGTGATGCGGCGGGTGCCGGCGGGCGTGCCGTCGGTCGCCCAGAGTTCGTAGCCCTGATCGATGGTATAGGCGGGGAAGACGACGGGGCCGCCGGGCATCGCGGCGACGGCCCGGTCGTAAACCGTCATCGAACCCCCGGGGCCGGTGACCAGATCGGCCAGCATGATCGTGCCATCCGCGGTCCCGTCGCTGACCCAGGGTTCCCGGCCGTGCTTGCCGTCGTCGGCACTGAAGAACACGCGATCGCCCAGGGCGACCAGACCGCTCGGGCCGCTGCCGTCCGGGCCGGGGTTGATGTCCTTCACCCGGAAGGTGCCCGACTCGGTACCGTCGCTGCGGTACAGTTCCACGTCGTTGAGGTCCACGCCCGCCGTGAAGAACAGGTTCGTCCCCGCCGCGACGAGGTGGGCGGGCCAGCTACTGCCCGAACCGACGACCAGATCGCGGACCATGACGGTGCCGGGGGCGGTGCCGTCCGTCTTGAAGAGTTCAGAGCCGTTGCCGCTGGTGATGGCCGCGAAAAAGACTTCGTTGCCGAGCCGCGTCAGGTAGGCCGGTTCGCCGAAGTCCGGGCCGGGATTGATGTCGACCAGCAGCGAAGTGTTTTCCGGCGTGCCGTCCGTGGTCCACAGCTCCTGTCCGTGCTCGCCGTCGTCCGCGGAGAACAACAAGCCGCCGTTCCAGGGAACCACTTCGCCAGCGTAGCTGCCGGGAAGGTCCGGGTGTACGTCCTTGAGCAGCACGGTCCCCGCCTCGCTACCGTCGCTGTGCCACGGTTCGAAGCCGTGAACGCCGTCGTTCGCGGAAAAGACAACCTGGTCGCCCCACGGAAACAGGATCGCGCCGCCCTCGATGTAGAACGTCCCGCCGCCGGGATCGATGACCGTTGGAATCCGGGTGCCGTCCTCGGTGCCGTCGCTGACCCACAACTGCGACCCCATGACGTCGTCCCAGGCCCCGAAGAACAGCA
>JACQVT010000353.1 GCA_016209665.1 Planctomycetota bacterium
CTGCCGACACGCCGTTGGTGTACAAGCCGGCGATCACAGCCGTCCAAACCTGCCTCACGCGGCCGTCAGCCCTCGAAAAGCGAACGGCGGTCGCTTATCCTGGGCCTAATCCTGTCGTGCTGTTGTTGATGCCTCGGACGCCGGCGGAGTACGCTCCCGGGTTGGTTGAACTCACCAGACCCAGCACGCCCGATGCGCCGGACTGCGAAGTCCCGCCGGTCGTGGATGAGGTTTCTCCATACACCCCCTGGGTGATGCCGGTGGTCGCGGTGGCATGGCCGTAAACGCCGCGGCCGGCGGTGCTGACGCTTTCACCGCTTACACCGTATGCCAGACCGGTGTTGGAGGTTGCCACGCCGAACACGCCGCGGCCCGAGCCACTGGCGCTTTCACCACGCACACCATAGGTGGTGCTGCCGAACGTCGAACTGGCCAGGCCGAATACGCCGACGCCATCAGTGCTGGCGCTCTCCCCCCGTACGCCGTAGGTCGTGCCGCTGTTGGCGGTCGCCACGCCGAACACGCCACGGCCACTGGAGTTAGCGCTTTGACCCCACACGCCGGTGGTGGTCTCACCGACAAAACCGCTGGTCGCGATTCCCTGCACACCCATTCTGCGGGAACTGAAATAGCCACCCAGGCCATCGGGACTGTTGCTCTCACCTCGCACGCCGTAGGTCGTGCCGCTGTTGGCGGTCGCCCGGCCGAACACGCCGCGCCCCGAGGTGCTGGCGCTTTCTCCCTGCACACCGTAAGCCTCACCGCTCGAGGCCCAGGCCGATCCGAATACGCCACTCCCGCTGCCGCCGATGCCCACCACGCCGCTGTGGGGCGACTCGAAGTAGCCCCCGGCGCCACTGTCGCTCTCGCCCCGGACGCCATAGTTCCCCGAGCCGGTGGCCTGACCGAATACGCCCCATCCTGAGCTGCTCGTGCCCCACACGCCGAAGGCAAAACCGGTCGTGGAGGTCGCCCGTGCCCGCACGGCAGCCCCACTCTCCACCGACGTCAACACCGACAGAGCTTCGCCGGAGCCTTGAGTCGAGGTGTTGTTGATCAGCAACGCGGGGACGGCCGTCTGCACAGTCGCGCTGAAGGGCAGTGTCAGAGCCGAAGCAGTGACACTCTTCAGGGCGTGTACCGCGTAGGGCACTGCGGTGATGTGCTGGCGCGGTTCGAGCGCGGTGAAGGCGCCGGTGCTGTCCCCCGGCCGCACGGCAATCTCTAGCCAGCGCTCCTGCCCGTTCCAGACCGCCTCGCCGAAGTTCAACTCGACGGAAAACAGGCTCGCCGTCACCTGGACATCGTCATGAACCGCCTCGCCCAGCAAGGTGGCGAATTCCGCGGCTTGATCGTACAGCCGGAAGCGAAGATCGTACTCTCCCTCGGCCGGCGCGCCACCGTCCCGTAAGAACCCCTGATAGGTGAACAGGCCGGTGTTGGCAACCGCGGGCAGCGCCAGCCAGATGATCATGCCCGCAACGGCGATGCCATGACGCAATGTGTGCATGTGAGCTTCCTCCAAAGGCGGCCGGCCGGCCGCCGGTCGGCTCCAGCGCGGGGCGACGACATCGCCGATCACCCACGGCGTGCCATGCTCCCGCCCCAGGGTGTTGCGACGAAAGGCAGTGCGGCTCACGCGCCAGTTTCGGGAATCTCGGACGTCGTCAGGACAGCGGAGCAGGCGGCTTGATGGGGTCTTGGGCGTGGCCGAACAGGCACTCTGGCCACACCAGGCCTCATTCCGGCAGTACGCGGCGGGTGTGGTTCAGCCTCCGGGCGCCCTGACGGCGGCGAGGGCCTCGATCGCCGCGCGGACCCCCCATGTCCGCTCGTGATCGATGAGCAGGATCGCTTCGAGCCCGGCACAATCCTGGGCGGGCCGTCCGCCGGTCACCTCGTCACCGGCAAGATAATGCGGGAGGCACAGAGCGATGCCGGCGCCCAACTCGGGCGGCAGCCAGTCCTCGGCTGCCAACGCCGCCCCGCGCACCTCCAGGCACTCGCGTAGCACCGCTTCCGCCTCCACGTGCCGGGCTTGGGCCGCGAGCACCTGGCCCAGCGTGTACAGGCAGTCCGCGGCGTCCGGGTGCATGGGCCCACGGCGCGCCCGCTGTATCTCGAGGGCCTCGCGACACGGCGCCTCAGCCGCAGCCGCATCGCCCCGTTCGAGGCGCATCCGTGCCCAGCAGAGCAGGTTCCAGGCGAGTGCCGGGTGCTGGTCGCCCAGTCGTCGGCGGCGGATGCCGATCGCCTCGACGAGGTACTGCTCGGCCTCGTCCCTCCGACCCTGTGCGACCAGGGCCGCAATCAGATGCGTCAGCCGTGAGGCCCGTGCCGGATGATCCGCACCCTGCGTGCGGGCCACCATGTCGGCTGCCTCGCGGAGGGTCGCTTCCGCGGCCGGGTAGTCACCGAGGCCGATCAGGCAATACCCCAGGATGCCCAGGCTGGCCGCGACGTCCTCATGTTCGTCGCCCAGCAGTTCGCGCCGCAGGGCCAGGGCCCGCCGCACCAGCGGCTCGGCCTCATGCGGCCGCCCCTCATCGAGCAGGAGGTACGCGAGCTGACTCAAGCTGGCGGCCACGTCGGCGTGCGATTCGCCGAGCAGGCGAATCCGCATGGCCAGCGCCTCGCGGGCGAGCGGTTCCGCCGCCGCCAGTTCCCGCTTATCGTGCAGGGCGAACGCGAGACGCGCCAGGCTGGCGGCCACATCGGAATGCTCGGGGCCGAGCCCGCGCCGGAGATCAATCGCCTTGCGCAGTTGCGCCTCGGCTTCGGGATACAGCCCCAGGCCGTGGTACGTCCGCCCGACGGTATCGTAAATGGCCGCGGCCGCCTCGGGCAGGTCTCCCAGTTCCTCGTCGACGCGCCGCACGGCGTCATCCAGCACAAAGCGGATGGTGACGTCGGCGTTTGCGCCGGTCTGCTGCCCAGCCGGGGGCGGCGAGGCCACGTTCTCCGGGTCGATCGACGCAAACATGCTCTGAAGAAAGGCCTGGATCCGGCGGGCCTTCTCCCCCTCGACCATCGCCCGGTCGCGCTCCTCTCCGACGACGGCCAGATGGGTCCTGGCTTCCGCGTAGCGCCAACAGAAGAGAACCGCGGTATTCCCGATGCTGAACAGGACCAGCGCCACGATGGTCAACGCGACGCGGTAACGCCGGACGGTCTTGCGAAACACGTACCACGTGCTGTCGCGTTTCGCCTCAATCGGGTCGTGCCGCACGTATCGCTCGATGTCGCGGGCCAGCTCGCCCGCCGTCTGGTAACGACGCTCGCGTTCCTTCTGGAGACACTTCAGGACAATCGTCTCGACCTCATCGTCAATTTCGCGGCGGATCGAGCGCGGTCTGACCGGGTCGGCGTTCACGATCCGGTCGATCACGTCACGCATGCTCCCAACCACTTCGTACGGGAACTTGCCGGTCAACATCTGATAGAGGACCACGCCCAGCGAGTACACGTCGGTTCGCACGTCGACTTCGCCGGACACGCCCTTGGCCTGTTCCGGGCTGGCCCAGGGCAGGGAGCCGACGAACTGTCCCGTCGCCGTCATGGATGCCGCCTCGGGGCCGGCAGTGGCCACCTTGGCCAGGCCGAAGTCCAGAATGTGCGGCTCCCCGTCGCTGTGGATGCGGATGTTACCGGGCTTCAGGTCGCGATGAATGATTCCCCGCAGATGGGCGGCGTTGATGGCCTCGCAGATTTTCGCGAACAGCCGAAGCGTCTCCTCGATTGAACGCGTCCCGCTGGCCATGTACACATCCAGCGGCGGGCCGCTGACGTAATCCATCACGAAGTAGTGGCAACCCGCGGCCGTCCCGGTATCGTGGATGGTCACGATGTTGGGGTGCTTGAGCTGGCCCAGCACCTGAACCTCGCGCTCGAAGCGGGCGCGGTCGGCGGCGCCCGCGAACGGCCCCTCGCGCATCACCTTGATGGCCACTTTGCGGTTCGTCGACTTCTGAAGCGCCTGGAAGACCACGCCCTGCCCGCCGCGGTGAATCTCGCGCAGGATCTGATGGCCGGCGAACGAATCGGGCGGCGGAAGCGCGAACGCCGCGCCCGGAGACGAGAGCGCCGCCGGATCGCTCAGCCCGCCAGCGGCCGCCTGGGCGGCCTCGTGCTGTCGCCGGGCCGCCGCGATCAGCGCCGGGTGGACCGCGCTTCGGGTGGGATCCTTTGGCATGCGAGGATCGCTCATGCTTTCACCCGCTGAACTTCTCCGCGATGGTTGCACAGGTGTTTCAACCAATGGTCCCACCATCTGGAGACCGGTGGCACAAAATGATGCGACGTTCCGCTGCCGGAGTCACGACGAAGTCTGAAATCCCGAGGCCGGCCCGAGCAGCTCGCGCAGGCGCTCGTGGGCCCGCGCCCGGAGCATGTGTACAGCCCCGGTCGAGCGGTCCATCATCGTCGCCACCGCGGCAGCCGGCCGGCCTTCCAGGTCGAACAGCCGCACGACCTCCGCGTAGTCGGGTGCCAGGCGCGTGATCGCTCGTCGGAGTGCTGCGTGCCGTTCGTCACGGCGAAGCGTCCGACTGGGCGTGGTCGTCGTCACCACCGCCAGGAGTGCGAACTCGGCGTCTCCGGTCGCCCCGCTACCGCGTCGCGACGTGGTTCCTCCGCGCTTCTGGCGGCTCAGCCCGCGAATGGCGTCGCGCAGGTTGTTCTCGGCCATCTGTCGCAGCCAGCTCGGAAAGCACTCTGCCCGCTCTGGGGCGAAGTCGCGGATGTAACGGAAAGCTTCGAGGTACGTGACCTGCATCACGTCGGCCGCATCGAGTTGAGCCCGCCAACTCCTGTCGATCCGCAGCGTTGCACTGATACCAGGCCCATGCACCCGCAGCAGATCGCACAGCGCCTCCGCATCGCCGTGAACGGCTCGTTGCAACAGGTCTCGATCGACATTCGCCATGCGAAGGTTCCCAGCCTGCTCAGCAGGCCACTATCCTGATCTGGGTATTATCGTTGTGGGCTGGCATGCCATGAAGGTCGAGTTGGGCCGCCAGCGCGACAGAACACGAGTGGACGCGGAACATGACGCTCCTGCTTGCTGGAGGGACGACTTTTGCCCGTCAAGACATGACTGGGCCCGAACAGGCCTTCTATCTTCGCTTTTCGGCGGCAAAAGTCAAGCGGTAACCGTTCACGGGGTGCATGGCCGTAGTTGCAGAACCCGCATGAACACCAGGCGATACCGTAGCAAGCCGGGTCTGACGACAGGGTGAACCGCGTTTTTTGATGCGGCCAGGGGGTCTCGGGCGCGCAATTACGGCCATGCACCCCCGTTCACGGCCCGGAAGGCAGAATTGAGGGAGTGGGTTGATTGTGGAAGTATGCGGTAATGGTTTGCCGGGGTCGCCGCCGCGCGGCAATCGCCTCGGGACCATGCCTTGCGACACGTTTGCATCCGTCCTGTGGTGGGCGTACCATGCCAACCCGCACGCCGAGCCACTGGGCGGGACGTGAAGTGAACGAGTTGGGTGGATCGGCCTGGCGTGGCCTTTCGGCCGCGACTGACAGAGGAAACAGCCGGGGAATAGCCACAAACAGGCACAAAAAGCACAAAAAAAGACGGGGCGCTGAAGTCCGTTTTTGAGTTCTGTGTGGGTTTTCGTGGCGGATCTTCGGTCCGGTCATCCAAGATGCGAGTTCTTTCGAGGGCGAAGCAGCGATTGTCATGATCGATCCGCAACAGGTTGCCGACCGCAAGGCCAAGTTGGCCGGTATCAAGGAGTTAGGGATCGACCCCTACGGGGGGCGGTTCGCCGGCACGCGGGCGTTCGCGCGGGTGCGGGCGGAGGCTGAGCCGCTGAAGCTGGAGGCCGGCCAGAGCGCTGAGCAAATGAAGGTTCGGGTCGCGGGCCGGGTCATGCTGTATCGCACGGCGGGCAAGCTGATCTTCATGACGCTGCGGGACGGGACGGGCGACATGCAGGTGGCGGTGAGCAAGGCCGCCGTCAGCGAGGTGCAGTTCCAGTTGGCGGTGAAGCTGCTGAACCTCGGCGACATCATCGGCGTCGACGGGTACGTCGGCCGGACCAAGACCGGCGAGCTGACGGTCTGGGCGACGGGGCTGACGATGCTGAGCAAGGCCGTCGAGCCGCCGCCCGCCAAGTGGCACGGTCTCAAGGACGTGGACCTTCGCTACCGCCGGCGGTACGTCGATCTATTCGCGAACCCGGAGGTTCGGGAGACGTTCAAGAAGCGGAGTCTGATCGTCGACGCCATCCGGCGCTGCCTGGTGGACCGCGGCTTTTTCGAGGTGGAAACGCCGGTCTTGCAGCCGATCTACGGCGGGGCGGCGGCCCGGCCCTTCACCACGCACCACAACACGCTGGACATGCAGTTGTTCCTGCGGATCAGCCCGGAGCTGTACCTCAAGCGGCTGCTGGTCGGCGGGATCGAGCGGGTGTTCGAGTTCTCGCGAGTGTTCCGCAACGAGGGGATCGACACCTCGCACAACCCGGAATTCACATTGCTTGAAATATATCAGGCCTACGGCGACTACCACGATATGATGGACCTGACGGAGGCGATGGTCGCGGCGGCCATCGAGCGGATCGGCGGCGGCTACCGTCGGTCCTACGGCGACCTGGAGATCGACTTCACGCCGCCCTGGCCACGGCGGAAGTACGCCGACCTGCTGGCCGAGCACGCGGGCGTCGACATGGCCGACATCGCGGCCGTCCGGACCAAGGCCGCCGAACTGAACATCGACCACGGCGGGCTGGACGACGCCATCGTGATCAACGAGGTCTTTGAGGCCGCGGTCGAGCCGAAGCTCGTCCAGCCGATATTCGTGCTGGACTACCCGGCCCCGATCTGCCCGCTGACCCGCCGCAAGCCCGACGACCCGAACATCGCCCTGCGGTTCGAGGCGTTCGTGGCCTGCCACGAGCTGGGCAATGCCTACACGGAGCTGAACGATCCGGCCGTCCAGGAGGAGAACTTCCGCCGGACGCTCACCGGCGAGAAGCGCGACGAGACGATGGCGGTCCTCGACGAAGATTTCGTCCTGGCCCTGCGGTACGGCATGCCCCCGGCGGGCGGTCTGGGCGTCGGCATCGACCGCCTGGTGATGTTGCTGACAAACTCGACGAGCATCCGCGACGTCATCCTGTTTCCGCTCCAGCGGCCACAGGCGGCGGGCGAGGCGGACGACGCCGCGACCACCGACGGCGCCGAGGACGCGAGCGAGATCGGGTATTGAACGAATGACGCGAGCCCCGAATGTACAAACTCTTCCTCTGCCTCCGTTACCTCCGCCGGCGACGCATCGCCTTCTTCTCCGTGGCCGCGGTGTGCCTGTGTACGGCCATGGTGCTGATCGTCGTCAGCGTGATGAACGGATTCCTGCAGATGGTCCGCGACCGCTCGCGGGGGATGCTCGGCGATCTGATCATGGAGAACCAGTCGCTGCAGGGGTTCCCCTACTATCAGGACTTCATCGATCAGGTCAAACACGATCCCGAACTCGGCCAGCGAATCTATGAGGCCACGCCGCTCATCATCAGCTATGGCGTCATCCGCTTCCCGAGCGACCAGATCACCAAGCCGGCCCAGGTCCTGGGCATCCGTTTCGACGAGACCTGCCGGGTGAACGATTTCGGCAAGGGGCTGTTCTACGAGAAGTATTATCCCGGTACGACGACGCTCAAGCCGCAGAAGGAGCCGCGCCTCGGCCGCGACGAGAAGGGGCAGTATGTCCTGCCGACATACCTGGAGGCCGCGCGGTCCAGGTGGGAGAAGAGCGCTCCGCCCGATGAGATCGCCAAGGCCTGGCGAAGCAAGGCAGTCCCATATGCAGGGCCCGGTGCGTATCTTCCGCTCCCGGATGCCTATGCTCCGTCGGGAGTAGACACGACGGGCCTGGAGCCGGTGGCCCCGGCTTACGACGGTCCCGAGCTGCCCGGGGCGATCATCGGCACCGACATGGTGGCCAAGCGGCTGCCCACCGGCGAGTATGAACGCGAATACTACAGCCGCGGCAGCACGATCACGCTGACATTCGTGCCGTTCACCGACACCGGCAAACCGCTCGAGTCCGGCACGGGCATGCCGAGCAAGGTGTTCCGGTACGCGGACGACTGCCGCACGG
Organism: Planctomycetota bacterium; assembly: GCA_016209665.1. Lineage (GTDB taxonomy): Bacteria > Planctomycetota > Phycisphaerae > UBA1845 > PWPN01 > JACQVT01. Next base: position 8,111 of record JACQVT010000353.1, read on the forward strand.
GGGTGTACGACATCGACTCGATGAGCGTGTACGTCGACTTCGACCTGCTACAAGACGTCCTCAACATGAAGGAGGACAAGTACACGGGCGAGCAGGGCGGAGGCGTGATCCCGGCCCGCACCACGCAGGTTCAGATCAAGCTCAACGCCGGCTATGACCCGCGGGCCACCCGCGACCTCCTGCAGAAACAATGGGACGAGTTTTTCATGTCGCGAATCCACAGCGTCCGCACGCCCGACCTGCTTCGTCGGGTCGAAATCCGGACCTGGGAGGAGAAGCAGGCCAAATACATCGCCGCCGTCGAGAAGGAGAAGTACCTGGTCACCACGCTGTTCGGCGTGATCAGCGTCGTGGCGGTGTTTCTGGTCGTGTGCATCTTCTACATGATCGTGCAGCAGAAGACCCGCGACATCGGGATCATCAAGAGCGTGGGCGCGACGGCGCTGGGCGTAGCCCAGATCTTTCTGGCCTACGGGGCGGCGGTGGGCATCGTGGGCGGCGGCATCGGCACGATCATCGCCGTCTACTTCGTCAAGTACATCAACGAATTCCAGCACGGGTTGGAGCGTCTGGGGCGGGTGTTCCACATGGACCTGCAGGTCTGGAACCCCGAGGTCTACGCCTTCGACCGCATTCCCAACCAGGTCCAGGTCTGGGACGCGGTCATCATTTACGCAGTGGCGGTGCTGATGGCGGTGGCGGGTTCCGTCATTGCCGCGGTCAAGGCGGCGCGGATCTGGCCGGTGGAGGCCCTGCGTTATGAGTGACGTCATCCTCCAGGCCGCCGGTCTGCACAAGTCCTACGTCATGGGCCGAACGACCCTCGACGTGCTCAAGGGCGTGTCCCTGGGCGTGCACCGTGGGGAGTTCGTGGCCATCATGGGCTCGTCCGGCTGCGGCAAGAGCACACTGCTGCACCTGCTCGGCGCCCTCGACGTGCCCGACCGCGGCACCGTCAAGTTCGACGGCACCGACGTGTTCGGCGGCAGCAACGCGCAACGCGACCGCCTGCGGAACCGCACCTTCGGGTTCGTGTTCCAGTTCTACCACCTCCTGCCCGAGCTGAACGTGTTGGAGAACACCCTTATCCCCTGCATGGTCGGTCACTCGGTGGCCGGCTGGCTGGGTCGGCGGGCCGATCTCCGACGACACGCAACCGACCTGCTGGGCCGGCTGGGTCTGGGCGACCGGCTGAGGCACCGCCCCAACGAGTTATCGGGCGGTGAGCGGCAGCGGGTGGCCATCGCCCGGGCCCTGGCCAACCGTCCCCAAGTCTTGCTTGCCGACGAGCCCACGGGTAATCTGGATGCCGCTACCGGGTGTGAAATCATGGGCGTGCTGACCGAGCTGAACCGGGCCGGCCAGACCGTCGTGATGGTCACTCACGACCCCCAGGTGGCGGCTTCGGCCCATCGCATCGTGACCTTGTCGGACGGCAGGATCAGGAACCCCAAGGCGTAGGCGTTTTGCGGGGGGTGCCGGTCCGTCCGCGTGCAGGAAGGACCGTATGAACTTCGACCAGCCGAACGAGTTCGCTCCCGATCCCAATCTGAAAATCTGGCTGAACGGCAGGATCGTCCCGGTGGCCGAGGCGACCGTCAGCGTCTTTGACCACTGCATCCTGTACGGCGACGGCGTGTTCGAGGGCATCCGGAGCTACGGGGGCAAAGTGTTCCGCCTGGACGCCCACCTCAAGCGGCTGGAGGACTCGGCCCGGGCCATCCGTCTGGTCATCCCGATGACCCGCGAGGAGATGGCGACGGCCATCTACGACGCGATGAAGGCCAACCGGATTTCCGACGGCTACATCCGTCTGGTGGTGACCCGCGGGGTGGGCACGCTGGGCCTGAGCCCCAACCGCACCGCCTGCCCGACGGTGTTCATCATCGCCGACCAGATCTCGCTGTACCCGCAGGAGCTGTACGAGCAGGGCATGGCCATTATCAGCAGCAGCGTGATCCGCAACCACCCGAACGCGCTGTCGGCGCGGATCAAGAGCTGCAACTACATCAACAACATCCTCGCCAAGATCGAGGCCCTGGACGCCGGCGTGTACGAGGCCGTCATGTACAACCACACGGGTTACGTGGCCGAGTGCACGGGCGACAACATCTTCCTCGTCCGCGACGGGGTGGTGCAGACCCCGCCGATCACCGCCGGCATTCTGGAGGGCGTCACCCGCGGGGCGGTCATCGAACTGGTCGCCAAGCGCAAGCTGCCCTTCCGCGAGATGGAACTGACCCGGCACGACCTGTACGTCGCCGACGAGTGCTTCCTCACCGGCACCGCCGCCGAGGTCATCCCCGTCC
>JACQVT010000354.1 GCA_016209665.1 Planctomycetota bacterium
CCGGCGTGACGACGCCCCCGACCAGCTCCGCCGAGCCGGTCACGATGGCGCCGTCGCGGACGTACGGCCGAATGTCCACGTGCTGAGCCCTCGCCGAAGTCACCGAAATGACAAACACGCCGCAGATCGCGGCGACGAAATGGCTTGACTTCATATCCGTCTCCTCATTGCTGGTATTGGTAGTTGATGAACAGACCCGGATCGAACTGGTTGCGTTCGAGGTCCTTGTACACCTGCTCGAACCGCAGCGTGTCCGCGTGCCCGTCGAGGAACCCGTAGTTGGTGATCGACTTGCTGGACCACTTCGGCCCGCCGTGGGCCTGGATCTCCAGTTGCGTGGCCGCCTTGCGGGGCCGGTCGGAAACCTCCGCCCAATCCTCCACGTGAGGATGGTCGGAGGCGGCCAGGCAATCCGTCGGGCTGTAATAGGCGTTGGCCGGATCACACCTCTCGACCATGAACACGAAGTGCACGATGCCGCTGGGGTTGCGGACCTTCTCGATCTTCGGCCACGTCACGTGCCGCCCGGTGAGATCCGGGACCGTTTCAACATCCAGGAAGTTGTTGATCCCGTAGCTCGTCCGGCGGTACGGGTATCCCTTCTTGTTGGGGACGGGCACGCCTTGGCCCCCTTCGCTCACCAGCCAATGCGGGCTGTCGTCCACCGGCGAGCGCACCACCAGTCTGTTCTTGTAGCTCCGCTGGAGTGTGCTGATCCAGGCGACTTTGAGATTGTCGTTCTGGATCCCGTGATTCAGCCCCGCCCGGATGAGCCATCCGTTGCTCGACGTGAGGTACAGCCAGTGGGCCTCCTCCAGGCTCTTGAGGTTGGTCAGGCACATCGTCCGCCTGGCTGCCTTGCGGGCGTTGGCCAGCGACGGCAGCAGGATCGACAGCAGCAGGGCGATGATCGCCGCCACCACGAGCACCTCGATCAACGTGAAACCACGTCGGCGCATGGCTTCGTATCCTTTCCGAAAGCACCACATGCCGCCGCGCCCGCGAGCACAGGATCGCTGGCCGGCGGCGACGCAACAATGACACGAGATTCGCTGCGGGTTGCCCGGCGCAGGGCCTGACACGGCCGGTCAGGCCGCGCGCATCAGCGTCCAATCAGGTGAATCAACGGCGGAAATCAGCCGACGTGGGGCGGAGCCCGCGAACCCAGGCCGCGGTGAACCTCGATCGAAGCCGGTGCCTTCTGGACGGGCAAAAGAGTGAAATCGGCGGCGGCCTCGCCGATGGGGGCGAGGCTGACGGCCCCAACCACCGCCGGCGCGGGATGAGTCAGTGCCAGACACAGGTTGCAGTGCTGAGCATCGTGGTCGGCTTGGGCATAGGACGTGTGCACACCGAACAACAGGCCGGTCGAAACGACCAACCACGCGGCTGCGAGTATCAGTCTTGATCCGCGGAAATACATGTTGCTCGTACCCAAAGCACGATGTGCGACATTGTATGACGCTCTCCAGCGATAGGTCAAGGAAAGAAACGAGGATTCAGGGAAATTGAGGATCATTCCAGGCATAGACCAGCACGGTACCCTTGCCGGTGGCGACAAAATCCACCCGGCCGGGCACGCGAAGCCGGGCGAAGAACACCGAGTTTCCGAACAAATCCACGCCAACGTCCGGTCCGGATACGCGCCAGCTCGCCGCGGCCACCTCGGCGGAGTCCAGCGAATGCACGCCCCTCAGGTCGCCCCGCAGGAGCCAGGCTTCCCCGGTCAGATTGCTGGTGGGCAGGTGCGTCCGGGCCGGGGCCCCGATCGCGAGCAGCGGTTCCCGGTCGCCCGTCGGCCGGCCCGTGTCGGTGGGCACGCCGAAGGACACCGCCGCGTCTTCCAGCGTCAGGTCCGAATCCGTGCGGGCGTCGAGGTCCCCGACCACCGGGCGGGTCCGCACGAAGACGGTTCCCCACTGCTCGGAGTCCGATCGCCGGCTGCGAATCAGCAGCGCGTCCGTCGATTCCGTCAGCCGGATCGCATCGACGCCCCGCAACAGGTCGCGGCCGTCGCCCGAACGCACGAGGGCTATGACCGCATCGGTGATCGCAAATCGGCCGACAAGACCCACCGGCACGACGTAGATCACGTCCGCGATCGGCTCCGCGATGACCAGATCGGGCCATCCGTTTCCGTCCAGATCGCCTGCGGCCAGGCTCCAGCCCAACGCACCGTTATCGGTGGCGATCGTGGCATCGGCGTCGTCGGGCAGTTGCAGGTGGCCCGACCGCGGACCGAGCACGACGTACACCTCCGACCGCAGCGGACACGATACAATCAGGTCGGCCGCCCCATCGCCGTTGTAGTCGGTCTCGAGCATCGCCTGTCCGAGCGTCGCCGGCCCGTCGAGGGTGAGGAACGCGGCGGTCTCGAGGTCCTGATGCCCTCGCAGCCCGCCGCTGACCACGTAGACCGTCCCCGTCCACTGCAACGACACGTCCGTGCGGACGACGATGTCCCCCACGCCGTCGCCGTCCAGGTCCGCGACGGCCAGATCGAGGCCGGCGTGGCGGTAGGGCACTTGGCCGTGCAGCGTCAAGTCGGCGGCGGTGACGGTCAGGTCCCGTGACACGACCGGGCCCAGGAGCACGTGCACATCCCCCCCTTCGCTCCGCGGATACTCGCCCGCGAGCGAGTCTCCGATGACCAGGTCGTCCAGTCCGTCACCGTTGAGGTCGGATGCGATCACCGCCGCCAAGTGGTCCTCGAACGTGATCCGGGCCGTTTCCACCGGCACGGCCACGCCCGGGTCCGGCGCCGGCGCGGGCACGCAGCCAACCACGAGCAGCGCGCCGATCAGGCCGGCCCGCCTAGCGGCGAGGCGGGCCCGCAGACGGCGGAACCAACTGCGGTTCAGGGGGTGTCTCGGGCTCGCGCTCATCAGGGGACGGGTCCTCCGAGCATTTGTGCCGTGCGCTCGCGAATGGCCTCGGCCTCGGCAGTGTCCCGCCGGCCCATCACCCGCGACAGATACTGATCCGGCTGCTGCCAAAGCGGGATCAACGCCCGCGACCGGTCTTCCTGTCGCTCGGCCACCCGGAGCCGCTTGAGCTGGCGGGCGTCGGTGCCGTTGTTGATCGCCGGCGCCATCAGGCAGTTCGACTCCTGGCGCACGTGCCACAGGCCGACCGCGTGCCCGTACTCATGGGCCGCGACCGACGCCCACAAGGCGGCGTAGGTGTTGAAGTCGAAGTACCGGCTCTGCTCGAAGGATTGGATGAACACGATGCCCACTTGGCCGCCGCGGTCCTCCACGTCGATCGTGGGCTCGACCCCCAGTGTCTTCATGCGGCCCTGCTGGAGGCCCAGGTCCTCGGGCGACGGCGTGGTAAACACGATCAGGTCGTAGTGTCCCGCCGCCTTGGCCTGGGCCTCATCCAGCGTGACCAGCACGTCCCAGTCAGCGTAGATGTATTCCACGAATTGCCGCAGCGTTTCCTGGAACCGTTGGGTCTGGCCGGCGAAGTCCGGCCGGGCCGACTCCAGGTCGAACGGCGGCAGGTCGCTGACGTGGATCAGCTCGCCGTGGTCGCCGACGAATGTCGCATTGCGGTCGCGGCTGCCGTCGAACTGCAAGAGGCACACGCCGCGCCGCGGCGCCGGCGGCGGCTCCCCGCGGATGCGGCTGATCCGAAATGCGTAATCGCCCGGCACGAACGACTGCACGACGAGGTAGTAGTCCCCGCCGCGGTCGATCGGCACCGGCAACGCCCCCGGATAGCCCACGATCCCGGAATCCGCGTCGACCAGCATCACCGCCTGCCCGGTCGCGTTCTGGACCGTCTCCGCCTGGGCCAGCGGCGTCAGGCCGACAATCCGCTCGGCCAGCGACGATACGTCGATCGAAAGGTGGTCGCCGGCTTCCAGCCTCCCGAGCGAAAAGCAGTCGACCTCGCTCGGCGCCGGCACGTTGTTGCCGATGATCTGGCTGCCAAGATAGGACTGGATGGTCAGCAGGTTGCCCGGGTCGATCGCAATGCCGCCCGCGGCGTAACCGAGGTCGCCGAGCCAGGTCACCGGTCGGGCCGTTTCCAGTGAGCCGTCGCCGTCCGGATCGGTCTGGAAATCATAAAACGTCAGTGCCTCGGGGACGCCGGCATATCGGCATCCGGTCGGCCCCACGCTCAGCAGCGTCAGCGCCAGCGCCCACCACCGTCTCGCCCGCCTGGGAGGGTGCATGAGAAGCCCCAGGCTTGTCGGAACCGCGACCGTGAGGGAGCGGCATTTTGCCCCCCGGGCGTTGTCCGCCGCAGTCCGCTTCCTGACGGGCGCGGTTCGGAAAGGCTTTCTCACACACGCCCTAAGATCCGCCAAGTTGTTGCATGTCGCATCTCGCATCGGCTATTCCCCCGCTCCCGGCGGATCGGGAACCGTATCCGTCAGGGCGATGAACTCGATCGGCACTTCCTCGGGGAGCTGATGCGAGAAGATGTGCACCGGCGGGGATATCTCCACGTCGGGTATCACGGGCTCGAGCAGATAATCCCCGGCCGGCAGCGCGATGCCGAACCGTCCCTGCAAGTCGGCGAACACGCTGAGGCCGTACTGCGGCAGGCGGATCTCGACGTACGGGATCGGCTGGGCCAACCTGTTGACGACGCGGCCCCGCAGCGGGAACAACTGCGGACTGGCCGGCGCCGGCGGGTCGTCGATGTGCACGCCGGCAAGACGCTGGGCCGGCAACCAGCCCGCCTGCACGCCGATGGCCGCCGCCTGCGGGTCGGCCTCGAGGACCGTGCAGTCGATACGGCTGTCCAGCGTCAGCCAACCAGGGTCCGCCCGACAGCCATAGTCCCGCGACGGCAACATCTCGACCGAGACCGCAGCGTAAGGCTGACCGAGAACCGAGAAGTCCTCCAGCGGCGACGTGTCTGGATTCGCCCGATCGTAGGCCGCGATCTCCAGCCGTATGGACTCGGGGCACAGCGTGCCCCAGTCGGACAGGATCTCGAAGCTGATCGTGGCGCCCGGCGGCAGGGTGGGCGTCACCAGCGGTTCGAGCCCCGGCGCGGTCACGCGGCACACGACGTAACCGCGGGACATGTTCCGCAACCGCAGTTGCCGCGAGTCGAACGCGTTCGGCGAGACGACGCCCACCACCTGGTCGGGTGCGTCCAGGCAGCCTGACGCAAGCGGCGACAGCAGCATGGCAACGGCGATCGATCGACGCAAGGACATATCTCGCGGGTCAGTCCACTTGAGCCCCCGATACAGCGGCGGGTGTATCAGGCCAATCAAGTATCGGGCGAACCAGGCGGGTGTCAACCGCCGGGGGGGCGGGCCTCCTTGCCCGCCTTCATCTCGACTCCAGCCCCAAGCAAAAGGCGGGCAGGGATGCCCGCCCCCCGAAGACTGCCCATCCTCCGCCACAAACGATTGCCCTAATCCAGAGCAGGGGGGTGGATCCTTACCTTGTGGGCGTCCGGCGGCGGGAGTAGGATGAGTCGCCATCGTATGATCCTGCGAACCCAGGCAGCGGCCCTCATCACCGACGTCACCGGCCTGACGTTCGGCGGCTTTCAGTCGCTGCTGGCCGCCCGGGCGGAGGCGGCGGCGAACTGGATCGTCCGCTCCATCGATGCCTGCGGCGGCGAAGGCTCGTCGGCGTTTTACTCGCGAATCTATCATCCCCTCCGCGGCTGGGCCCCACCCTATCCCGAGACCACCGGGTACATCATCCCGACGCTGATCGATTACAGCCGCTTTGCCCGCCGCCGCGAACTGGTCGACCTCGCCGTGATGCAGGCCCGCTGGGTGATGACGTTGCAGTACCTCGACGGCGCTCTGCCCGGAGGATTCCTCGTTCGCGGCGTCAAGGCCGGCCCGTCCATCTTCAACACCGGCCAGATGATCCTGGGACTGGTGGCGGCATCCGACACGACCAGCGACCAGGCCTTTCTCCAGGGCGCCGCCAGCTCCGCCCGCTGGCTGGCCGACGAACTCAACGACCCGGCCGGCATCTGGACCACCCACGCCTACGTGGCCGGCTACGCGCCCGCCTATTACACCCGCGTCTGCTGGCCCATGCTCGAGGTCTGGCAGCGCACGCGAGAGGAGCGCATCCGCCAGAAGGCCCTCCGTGTGCTGGGGACGATTTCCGGCTGGCAGCTCGACGACGGGACGTTCCGCAACTGGTCGTTTCGACCGAATCGGCCCGCATTCACCCACACGATCGCCTATACGATCCGCGGGCTGCTGGAGAGCGGCCGTATCCTGGGCGACGAGGGACGGCGGTTCGTCCAGCAGGCGGCGAAGGCCGCGCTGACCCTGCGGCGGCAACTCGAACAGAACGGACGGCTGGCCGGCGCCTACGGACCTGGTCTGGCCGGCCACTACTGGTACACGTGCCTGACCGGCAACTGCCAGCTCGCCATCATCTGGCTGAAGTTGGCCCGATTGACCGGCGATATCGAGTACTTGCGGGCCGCCCTGCAAGCCGTGTGGTTCGTCATCCGCAGGCAGCGAATGGGGTTCTGCCGGGGCCGAAACGTCCGGGGGGCGATTGCCGGTTCGAGCCCCTTGTGGGGCCGATACCTGTTCGTGCGTTACCCGAACTGGGCGGCCAAGTTCTTCATCGACGCGATCCTGGAAACCCACCACCTGCTCCAGGACGCCGCCGCACCCACCGACGATGCCTACGTCCCCGGCGACGCCCCGATCCTGACCTCCTGATCCATCCCAGCCCAATTCGTTACCGTCGTTCTCCCCGTGTCCCCG
>JACQVT010000326.1 GCA_016209665.1 Planctomycetota bacterium
ACCTGGGCACGCAGGCGGGGTACGGTTACGCCCTGCTGGCGGCGGCGTTCGACGCCGGCGGCCAGGCCGAGGCCGCCCGGCGACACTGGCACGACGCGACCCTGCTGATCCCCGTAGCGGAACTCGTCCGGCGGTTTCCTGAACTCGGCCCGCTGGCGGGCAAACATCCGCCGGCCGAGGTGCCCGCCAACCTGATGCCGACCTATGCCCCGCCGGTGAGCGAGCGGGGCGACGCGGAGATGGGCCGTTGACCACCACGCAGATTGACGTACTGCTCCGCAGGTTTCATCAGCACATCCGGTTGATCCGTCTGGCCCGGGGACTTCTGCTCGGCGGGACGGCGGTGGCTGTGTTCTGGGCGGCCAGCCTGGCCCAGCCCGAAAGCAAGCGGATGATCTTCATGGTCTTCATGGGCACACTGGTCATCTGGGTGCTGGCGATGGTCAGTGCGGCCAGGCTCGCCCGGTGCGTGCGGACTGCTGCCACCCTGGTCAGCATCGGGCAGCTCGACGACGCGGAGGTGTGGTTGCGGCGCGTGCTGGAGGGGTTCTCACTGTCGGCGCGGGCGAAAATCCTGGCCTGCCAGCAGTTCGCATCGCTGCTGTTCCGGCGGGACGCGCACGCGCAGGTCGTGCAGATCTGCACGGAACTGCTCAAGGAGCGGCTGAGCGGCTTGCAGCAGATCTGGGTCACCACTCGGGTGATGCTGGCGGACAGCCTGCTGATGCTGGACCGCGTGCCGGATGCGTATGATGCGATCCGGCCGATTTACGACGTGCCGTTGTCGCTGGCCGATCGGATGAAGCTCCTGCCCGTCCAGTTGCGTTACGAACTGGCGGCGGACCACGCGGCGGCGGCGGCGCAGGGTCTGCCGGACAAACTGAGGATCGCCGAACTGCTGGATTCGGCGCGGGCGGCCCTGGTGCACGCCCTGCTGGCCGAGGCCTGCCGCCGCTGCAACATGCCCCGTCAGCAGGCGTTCCTCGCCGAGCGGGCGCGGCTGTACCATGACCTCGATCAGTTGGCGGCCCGGTACCCGGTGATCGCGCCGATCGCGAGAGGCGATGCCTCGGGATAGACGTCGGGTGGAAACGGATCAGCGAACGCATTTGTCGGTCGTTCAGGAGCGGGCCATTCTGGTCGGGGTGGCGCTGCGGGGGAGCGGGCACGACGCGGCGGAATCCCTGCTGGAGCTGGCGGCGCTGGCGGAGTCGGCCGGGGCCACCATCGTGCACAGCGTCCGCCAGAAGCGCGAGACGATCGACCCGAAGTTCTACATCGGCAAGGGCAAGGTCGACGAGTTGGCGGACCGGGTCAAATCAGGCAAGGCGGACGTGGTCATTTTCGACGATGACCTGTCGCCGGCCCAGCTCCGCGAGATCGAGGAGGCCTGCGGATGCAAGGTCATCGACCGCAGCGAGTTGATCCTGGACATCTTCGCGAGCCGGGCCCGGACAAACGAATCGCGGCTGCAAGTCGAGCTGGCCCAACTGGAATACACCGCCCCGCGGCTGCGCGGTATGTGGACGCACCTGGAGCGGATCGCCGGCGCGGGCGGCGGCACGGGGGCGGGGACGGTCGGCGGCATCGGCACCCGCGGCCCCGGCGAGCGGCAGATCGAGATCGACCGGCGGATCGTCAGCCGGCGGGTGACGTGGCTCAAACGCCAGATCGCTCAGATCGACCGCCGCAAGATCCGCCAGGTGCGGGCCCGCCATGAGCATTTCAACGTCTCGCTGGTGGGCTACACCAACGCGGGCAAGAGCACGCTGATGAACACCCTCACCGACGCGGGCGTGCGGGCGGAAGACCGGCTGTTCGCCACGCTGGACACCAAGACGGCGCGGTGGAACCTCGGTGACGGGCTGCACGCCCTGCTGAGCGACACGGTGGGCTTTCTTCGTCGGCTGCCGCACCATCTGGTGGCGTCGTTCCGGGCCACGCTGGAGGAGGCGATCCACGCCGATCTGCTGCTGCACGTGGTGGATGCCTCCAGCCCGGCGGCCTGGGAGCAGTATCAGGCGGTCACGCAGGTTCTGAATGACCTGGGCTGCGGCGAGCACGACACCATCGTGCTGCTGAACAAGATGGACCTGGTCGAGGACCGCTCGGCGATGCAGATGGTGCAGCGGCGGCTGCCGGACGCGATGGCCATCTCGGCCCGGACGGGGGTGGGCATCAGCAACCTGGTCGAGGCGGTCCGCAAGCTGGTGTCCGGTCCGCCCCGACAGGTCACACTGCATACCCGCACGCACGACGGTAAGGCGATCTCGGCGATCGAGAAACACGCCCAGGTGCTCGAACGGCGGTACCTCGACGGAGCGGTCGACATGGACGTGGTGATCGGCAGCAGGATCCTCAAGCGGCTCCAGGTGATGCATCCGCACGTGCGGGCGACCGAACCGGAACGCTGAGGACCGGCGAAGGCAAAGCGGTTTCCCACGGAGGACACGACATGCGCGGACGGTGGTTGACGATCTGCCTGGCCGCGGCGGGCTTGGTACCGGCGTTCGCAAGCCTGGGGTTGGGGGCGGCGGCGTCCGGCGGCGGGCAGGCCCGGCCCAACGTCCTGTTTATCCTGGCGGACGATCTGGGCTGGGGCGACTTAAGCTGCTACGGGCACCGGGAACTGCGAACGCCCAACCTGGACCGGTTGGCGGCGGAAGGGACCCGGCTGACGCAATTCCACGTCTGCTCGGGCGTCTGCTCGCCGAGCCGGACGGCGTTCATGACCGGCCGTTATCCCGCGCGGCTTGCGATCCACGGCCACCTGGCCCGGCCCGACCAGAACGCCGCCCGGGGTATGCCGAACTGGCTCGATCCGGCGGCCGGGACGCTGCCCAAGCTGCTTAAGCAGGCGGGCTACGCGACGGCGCACTTCGGCAAGTGGCACCTGGGCCATGGAGCCGATGCGCCGTCGCCGGACCAGTACGGCTTCAACGCCTTCCGGGCGGTCAACGCGAACCCCGAAGGCTTCAAGGCGGGCGAGCCTTACTTCCGGGCCAACTCGACGCAATACATTTTCGACGAGACGATCAAGTTCATCGAGCAGCACCGCGAGGGGCCGTTCTACGTGCAGGCCTGGCTGCTGCTGCCGCACGCCACGCTGAACCCGACCGAGGAGCAGATGGAGCCGTACGCGCGGTTCGGGCCGACGGTGAAGGTCCCGTACAAAGGCACCAAGCAGATCTACTACGCCTCGGTGGGCGCGATCGACCGCGAGATCGGCCGGCTGATGGCCAAGCTGGGTGAACTGGGCGTGGCGGACAACACGATCGTGGTGTTCTCGTCCGACAACGGGCCGGAGGACATCGCGATCGGCAACGCGACGCACAGCGGCATCGGCAGCCCGGGGCCGCTGCGGGGCCGCAAGCGCAGCCTGTACGAAGGCGGGGTCCGGGTGCCGTTTATCGTGCGTTGGCCGGGCACCACGCCCCAAGGCAAAGTCGACAACACGTCGGTGGTGGCGGGGTGCGACTTCCTGCCGACGTTCTGCGCGATCGCGGGCGTCAAGCTGCCGGAGGGGCTGTTGGTCGACGGCGAGGACCGATCAGCCGTGCTGCGAGGCGAAGCGTCGGCCCGGACGAAGCCGTTGATGTGGGAGTGGCGGTTTTCGATCGCCAACCACGTCTGGAACAAAAGCCCGATCCTCTCGATTCGCGAGGGCGACTACAAGCTGCTGATGAACCCGGACCGCAGCCGGGTGGAGCTGTACGATATCCCGCGCGATCCGAGCGAGTACAACAACCTCGCGGACAAGCACCCGGACGTGGTCGAGCGCATGGCGGCGCAGGTGCTGGCGTGGCAAAAGACGCTGCCGCCCGGGCCGATGGATCGGGACGCGGGGTCGAACGTATATCCATGGCCGAAGTAGGCCCCACGTCGGCCGTTCAGAGGTTCTCTGGCTGAGGCTGCTGACAACTGGCACACGTGGCGACCATAAAAGACGAATTCAGCCACGAAAAGGCACAAGAGGCACAAGAAGAAACTGGTGAATCGCGCGGATATCTCAACTTATTCGGAGGACACTCTGACATGCAAGACATCATGGAACTGTATCAAGAAACTCATCCTGTAGGTCGCTGCACGCCGCTGTGATCTGCTCGTGTTTGTGCTTTTTGTGCTTTTTCGTGGCTATGGTCTTTTTGGGATCAGAACTCGCGGACGGTTGCGATCAACGCAGTGTGCCGAGACAGACTGGGAGGAATCTCGGGGCTCATCTCCGGAGCATCTCATGGCGCAGAACGGATTCACGCGACGGGATTTGCTGGCGGCGAGCGGGATTGCCCTGGCGCCCCTGGCCGGATTGGCGGCCGAGGATGCAGAGCGCCGGGCCGAGCGGGTGTCGACGCACGGCCGGCTGCCGGCCGGACATGCCCTCGATGCCGACGTGGTGGTCGTCGGCGGCGGGATGGCGGGGGTGTGCGCTGCGCTGGCCGCGGCCCGCAACGGGGCCTCGGTGGTCCTCGTGCAAGACCGCTCGGTGCTGGGCGGCAACGCCTCCAGCGAGGTGCGGATGCACTGCGTGGGCGCCGACGGCAGCGGCAGGCGCCGCGACACCGACGCCCGCGAGTCGGGGATCATTGAGGAGTTCCGCCTAGAGGATGCGGTGTGGAACCCGCAGCGGTCGGCCAGCATGTGGGACCTGCTGTTGTACAACGCGGTGCGCAGCGAAACGAACATCCGGTTGCTGCTCCATACGCACTGCTGCGGCGTACGGATGGCGGGCGAGGACCGGATCGCGGCG
>JACQVT010000020.1 GCA_016209665.1 Planctomycetota bacterium
CTGTTGATGTTCCCGAGGGCCGTCAGGCCGGTCAGCGTGACGCCCGCCTGGGTCAGGGGGAGGTCCGCCAGAGTCACATTGCTATCGGCGAAGAGATCGCTGAAGTTGCCGTTCCCCAGGTTATTGTCCTGGTTCACCGCGCTGTTGACGTTGGCGTTGTCCACCAGCAAGTCGAGCCCGCCGCCGGAGACGATCGTCCCCACGAAGTTGCCCGTAGAGGAGCCGGTCGTACTGCTCGCCCCGCCTCCCAGTTCGAACGCGTTGAAGGGATCCCCGACCAGCAGGTCACCGTTGATGTTCGAGGAGGCCAGGACCAGGACGTGCATGTTGCCGCCCAGGCCTCCGTCCGGATCGGCGTTGGCCGTCAGGTCGTCCACCTGATCCTCGGCGCCCGAGACGATGTCGCCGTTGATGTTGCCCGTATCGTTGCCGTCCTCGCCCCCGCCCTGGGCCCAAATGGAGAGCAGGCCGAAGACCTCACCAGAGTCATCCACCACGCCGTTGCCGTCGTTGTCCAGGCCGTCGCCCGTGAGGTCCACCATATCGTCGCCCGTACTATCGGGCGAGAAGATATCGTCGCCCGCCACGATGTTGCCGTTGAGGTTCCCACCCGGCGCGATGCCCGTGGTCGAGCTGCCGGCCCCGGCGGTGGCAAACGGGCCGAAGAAGCTGTTGGCCGAAAGGCCCGCGGCGATATCCATATCCACGCCGGGGATGGCCGCCGCGCCGAAGGTCCCGCTCCCGTCGGTGTCATCCGCCACCGTGGAGAGCGTGTAGACGCCGCTGGCGTTGATGCCGGTGACCTCGACGAGGGTGTTGCCCAGCATCAGGTCGTCCAGCGCCTCGATGTCGCCGTCAATGTTCTGGCCGGCGGCGATCCAGGCCAGCGTGATGTCGCCCTGTTCGAAGCCGTCGGTGGCATCCTGATCATCGGCCCGAATGTCGCCGTCGATGCTCCCCAGTCCGAAAGCGTTGGCGTAGCTCGTCATCAACGAGCCCTGGGTCACCGAGCCGGCCGGGGCGTTGGCCGGCAGGCCGCCGGTAGTGCTCATCAGCGCGAACGGGTCGAAGCCGGCGCCGATCACGCCGCCCGAGATACCATGCAGGCCGTCGTTGTCGTTGATGTTGATCCCGTTGCCATTGCCGAACGCCGTGATGTTCCCCTCCACGTCTCCCGTCAGGCCGTTATTCAACGGCAACAGCGTGGACGGGGTGGAGGGATCGCCGGCGGACGAGTCGATGGCCGTAATCGCGTCCACGTTCGACAGGATGAAGTTCAGGTGCATCGCATCCTCCACCGTGATGTTGCCGCCCACATTGCGGAAGGCCAGCACGGAGAGGTTGACGATATCGCCGTCGCCGAAGTCGGGCACCTCTGCGCCCGTCGCGCCCTGCGGCGGGAAGAAGGGCCGTCCGGTGGCGGTGATGCTCAGATCCATGTCCTGGGTCGCGCTGAAGGTGGTGGTGCCCAGGTAACTCTGGTCCGCCAGCCCCTCGAGGCCGCTCAGCGCCTCCCGCAGGGTGATGCCGTTGGTCCCCACGATGCCGTTATGCGAGCCGTCGATCCGGCCGGCGCTCAGGCTGCCGGTGATCTCGCCCAGCGTGATCACCGTCCCCGCCTGGAACGGGCCCACGTTCGGGCCGATGGTGGTCGAGCTATCCGTGTTGAAGGGCACGAAGAGCCCCGCCGCCAGCGAGCTCTGGAAGTCACCCCGGACGGTAAGGTCGATGTCCAGGATGCCCGGATCGGAGCCCAGAGGACTGGCGCCGGCGACCAGCGTGCGGCCCTTGGCGCCGTCGTCGCCCAGGAAGTTCCCGTTCACGATGGCATCCTCGAGCGTCAGGTCATCGGCCGCCACGAAGGTGCCGTTGAAATTCCCGTTGCCCTCGTTGGCCCCAGGATCACTCGGGTCGTCCACCACCGGCGTGGCCGGGTCGTCGGGGATGAAGAGACCATCCGCCGAGACGTTCAGCTCCTCGATGGTGATGTCGTCGTCGCCGGGGGCCATCCCGCGGATCTGCCCACCGGTCCATCCCGGAGGCGTGAAGGCATGGCCGAGCGTTGGGATGAGGCCATCATTGATGTTAAAGGCAAACGGCAGGTTCGAATCCGCCGGGCTGGGGATAGTGACGTTGCTCGGCGTCATCAGGATCGAGCCGGCAATGATATCAAAGGAGAGATCGCCGTTCGAATCGAGCGCCGTACCTCCGAAGCCGGACTCGGTGTTATCGATGTCATTGCCGAAGGTGTCAGTGTTGGCGCCAGCGGTCAGCTCCTCGATATGAATATCATCCGGCGCCACGATGACGTTCCCCTGGCGGCCAAAAGTGGCCGTCGAGGCATCGGTCCGTCCCGGATCGCCCGCATCATCGTCCGCCCGCACGATCAGGCCGCTGATGCTCGGGTCGATGTCCGGGTCTCCGCCGGAGATGATGCTCACCAGGATCGAGCCGCCGTCGGCCTCGGTGGTGGTTTTGGCGGTGCTGCCGGTCGAGATCTCGCCCGCCAGGACGGTCAGGCCGATGACGTCGCTGCCGGCCTGGATGATGCCGTGCGGGTCGTCGCCGCCCCCGGCCGCCGTGATGAAGCCGTCGGAGTCGAGCTGGTCCGGCCCCACCAGGAAGGAGACGCCGTCGGTTCGGGTATGGGTGAAGACGATCACCTGCTCGTTGGCCAGGTCGCGCTCGAGCTGGCCGAAGGCGCCCACGTTGTCCTCGGCCTGCACCTGAACCTGGTTGATCTGGCCATTGATGGCCACGACATCGTAGAAGACGTTGCCGTCGATGTCCTGGGTGTTGCCGGCCTGGATCACCACCGACTTGTCGATGGCCACGTTACTGGCAATGCCGAAGTTCACCGCCGAGCCATCGCCGATGTTGCCTCCCGCCATGACCACGTTGGCGCCCTCGGGGGCGATGGTGGTCTGGGAGCCCGGCAGGGCGCTCTCGCCCTGGCCGGCGTCGTCATCGGCAGCGATCAGAGTATCCTGAATCGAGCCGGTCACCGCCAGGATGTCCACCAGCAACCGGTCGCCACTTGCCCCATCATCGTCGGCTGTATTGCGCCCGCCCAGGTCGTCGCCCGCGATGATCACCACCGTCGCATTGACGCCCGAGCCGCCGATATTGACCCACCCCTGGATGATGCCGTTGGGGTTATCGGCCAGCCCCAGCCCGTCCGAGTCGATCACATCGGACAGCCCCGAGAGCGTGGAGGTGCCCGTCGAGCCGATGTCGTCGTCCGCCGTGACGGCGGTGTCCACGATCGAGCCGGCCGGCGCGGTGGTGCTCGAGTTTCCGGCCAAAATATCGCTGAAAACATTGCCGCCCGGCGAGCCCGAGTTGCCCGCGTCGATGAAGACGTCGAAGCCGCTCATCGAAGAGGGATCGGGGTTATCCACCGGCGCCGTGTTGGCCGTGCCGTTGTCGATCCCGATGTTCCCGAAGGCGAAGATGAGGTTGGTCCCCTCGGGCGAACTACCGACATCGTCATCCGCCTCGATGATGGTCGGGTCGATATCGCCCGCATCGCCATCGGCGGTGGACTGGTCGAAGCCCGCGATGATGTTGAAGAAGACGTTGCCGCCCGGAGAGGCCCCGGTGGTCCCGGTGCCCCGGCCTTGCGTGCCGCCGCCGGCTTGGATGACGACGTTGTTGATGTCGTCATCCGCCCGGATCACGCCGGTCGAGCTGACCTCGGCCTGGGTGGCGATGCCGATGTCGTCGTCGGCCGAGATCAGGACGTCCTCGATCTCGTCCAACGTGCTGTTCACGGTGGAAGTGCCCGCGATGATGTCGGAGAAGATGTTGCCTCCGGCGGAGGTCACGTTGCCGGCGTCGATGAAGACGTCGAAACCGGTGGGAAGGACATCATCAGCAGTTCCCGCAACCCCATCCGGTCCAGCGGTATTATTGGCCGTGTTGGCACCGGTGTTGTTCTGGCCGATGTTATTAGCGGCCGTGATCACGTTGGTGGTGGCCGTCTCGCTCAGCGCCGCCTCGCCGATGTCGTCGTCCGCCTCGATCCGGGTGGGCTCGGTGGTACTGGTGGAGACGCCGATGATGGAGCCCGCGTTGTTGGCGCCCGCGATCACACTCACCAGGATGTTCCCGCCCGCAGAGCGGCTGAGCCCCTGGGTGCCGGAGCCAGCCCGGATGGTGGTGCTCTGGATGTTGGTGGCCGCGATGATCTTGCCGGTGCCCGTGGTCGTAGTCAGCGTGCTGGCGGCATCCTGGCCGGTGGTGCCGATGTTATCGTCCGCGCTGATCAAGGTATCGATGATCGACCCGGTGATGACACCCAAGACGCTGAAGCCCGCGACGACGTCCGAGAAGACCCCGCCGTTGGCGTCTGTCGCATTGCCCGCCTCGACGACCACATCATACCCCGCCGTGCCCGCCGTGGCGTTGGCCACGCCATTGGGCAGGCCCGCGCCCGCGCCGCCGATGTTATCGTCGGCCCGGATGAGGTTGATGCCTTCATCCGTGGACTCGCCCACGTTGTCGTCTGCCTGGATCGACGTGGTGAAGATGGAGCCGTCGTCGTCCGCCCCGCCTCCCGCGATGATGTTAACCAGGATATCCTCGTTATCGCCGTCCGCATCGCCGCCCGTGCCCGGAGTCCCCGCCCCGGCGCCGGCCGGCGCGATGGAGCCGGCGAAAATGCTCACGTTAAAGATGTCGTCGTCGGCGATGATCAGGCCGTTGCCCGCTGCCTGGCCGGTGCTGCCGATGGCCGTGCCCGCGAAGATGTTGGTGAAGGCGATATCGCCCGTCTCAGGGCCGGGGGCGGCCGCGTTGGCGCTGGAGGTGGTCGCCGCGTTGTCGCTGAAGCCGGCGATGATATCGCTCAGGATGTTCCGGCCCGCCAGGATCTCAACCACGTCGCCCGAGATGCCCAGGATGTCGTCGGCCGCCCGGATGGTGTTAATCCCCTCGGTCCCGCCGCCGATATCCGTATCCGCCTCGATCCTCATGTGAAAGGCGTCAGCCGGGCTCGTCTCGCGGATCGAGCCCTGGCCCGACACGTGGCCGGCGATGATGTCCACGAAGACGTTGCCGCCGGCGGTGCCCAGCGAGGTCCGGGCAGGGAAGGTCGTAGCGCCGCCGGTGATCACCGAGGTCAAGACCTGCCGCCCGGCACCCGCCTCAATCTCCGTATCGAAGATGTCGTTGGCCGCCACGATCAGGCCCTGCTGGGCGCTGGCCTGAGCCGCCACGCCAATGTCGTCATCGGCCGAGATCTGCACGCGCGCGATGTCGCCCGCATCGCCCGCCGTGCCGGGGACCGGGATGACCAGACCTGTGGTAACCGTGGTCGCCGTCCCATCGGTGAAGCCGGAGATCACGTCGGCCAGGATGGAGCCATTCGGGGAGTCGTTGTTGCCGGCGTCGATCACGGTAGCGTTGTCATCCGTGAAAATTCCCGCTGTCGTGAAGCCGCCGCCCAGGATGGAGGTACCCGCCAAGATGGTGGTGTTCCCCTCGGTGACCAGGCCGATGCTGTCATCGGCGAAGATACCGGTATCGATGATGCTCCCGGCAGCAGCGGTGATGTTGACCAAGATGGACTTAGAGGCCGCATCCCCCGCCGTGCCCGCCGTCCCCGCAAGCACGCCCGTGCCCGCGACGCCGGGGTTGAAGGCCCCGGTCACGCTGAAGCCGTCGCCCAGGAAGACCGGCGTGGTGGGCGCCGGAGCGCCGCCATCCACAACATCGTCGCCGAAGCCGGCGTTGATGAAGACGTTGAAATTGCTCGTCGGGTCGGTGGCGCTGGCAGCGACGTTGTCCTGGCCGATGCTGCTGGCCGCCGTGATAGCATTCTGAGGGAGGAGGCCCAGCAGCGCAAAGCCGATCTGGCCGTCCGCCGCGATGATGGTATTCAGGATGTTATCGCCGCCGCTGCTGAGCGCGGCGCCCGGGCCGGCGGTGATGTTGACCAGGATATTCCCGATGCCCAGCGTGGTGGCTGTGCCGGTGGTCCCATTCGCCGGGGCCAGGCCCGCCAGGATGGTGACCGGGTCAGCACCAACCACCGAGGTCTTGGGCAGGGTCGCCGTCCGCACGGTCCCGGCGCCGATGTCGTCGGCGGCGCCGATCACGTCGGTGTCGATGATGCCCGGCAGGTTGTTGGCGCCAACACCCACGGGGCCGATGTTCTCGTCGGCCATAATCCATACGTCCAGGATCGAGCCAGCACCCGTCGTGGTCAGGTCGGCCGGGTCGCCGTCGAGGTCTGCGTCACCGGCGATGATGGAGCCCTGGATGTTCCCGCCCGTGCCCGCACCCGCGTCGATGTCGGTGGCGCTGATGTCGGTAGCGGACAGGATATCCCCCACGATATCGCCCGGTGATGCGCCCGTGGCGTAGATATCCACCCGGAGGTTGTCGCCGCTTGGGTTCTCACCACCACCAAAGCCATCATCATAGACCGTGCCCGTGGTAAACGTCCCTTCAGACCCGATGATCACCTCTCCGGTGATCGTCCCGCTGATGTCGTCGCCCGAGACCACGTCGCCAAAGAGGCCGCCCAGGAGCTGGGAGCCCGCCGAGGCGAGCGCCGCCGTGTTGGCGCTGATGTTGCCGGTAATGTCGTCCTCGTCATTATCCTCGGTATCGGTGGCATCCGGGTCCTCGCCGAAGTTCCCCTCGGAGTTCACGCCCGAGACAACAGCCGAGAAGATGTCGTCACCCGCCCGGACCAACGCGGTGATCCGCTCCGAGGCGCGGATGAGGTCATCGCCCGTCAGCGTACCATCGCCCGCAAAGCCCAGGTCGGTGGTGATCACATCCTCGCCCGTCCGCAGGTCGGTCGTGACCGACACAATCCCGGTCTCGGTGCCGCCGGAGCCCAGGTCGGTATCGGCGCTGATCTGGCTGGAGGTGATCCGCCCGCCCAGGGGGTTATCGGAGGTACCGCTGGAGGGCGAGAACTCGATGTTCAGCGTGTAGCTGTTCGCGCCGATGGCGGGGTTAACATCCCTCAGGACCAGGACATAGATGGTCGGCGCGCCGCCCACCAGCGTCAGGTTCCACCGCCCGAAGGCATCCTGCACCTGCTCATCCAGTTCGTCAATCGCGCCGTCGCCGTCGTTATCGACGCCGTCCGTGCCGGTCAGCGCTTCGCCTTCGGTGACGGTGGTAAGCCCATTGACGTCGGCAAACCCCAGGAAGCCGCCTACGCCCGCCGTAGCCTGGAAGAGCTGGAGGCTGGCGTTGACATCGTCGCCGGGGTTGCCCGCGTTCGGGGTGATATTGGCATCGACGTCCACCACCAGCGTGCCGGCCACGGGGATGGCGAAGATGAAGGTCTCGACATCATCCCCTGTACCATCGCCCAGGATGGTCCCGGAGACGGTCAGGCCCGCCGCGAAGTCGAGGGCGGTATCGGACGTGCCGGTGACCGTGTCCTCCGGCCGGCCGGTGGAGAAGTAGCGCAGCGCGTTGTGCGGCACTACGCTGGAGCCGAAGTTGTTGAGGTTAAAGGTGGCCGGCGGCCCTCCAAACGGCGGGGCCGGGTCCTCCGAGAAGTCTGCCGGGCCTCCCGGCAGGATCGGAGCCGCGGCCGCGCCCAGCGGATCGAAGGCGGCCTGTCCCTCGGTGACCTGATTAAAGCCGGCGATGATCTTGGTGAGGATCGAGCCGCCTCCGTCGGTGGTGGCCGCTGTCGGCGTTCCACCGCGGATCAGGGCGGTGGAGACGCCGCCCGCGCCGATGTTGCCCGTGATATCGGCGCCGGCCGTGATGTCGCCGCCATCGCGGATGTCACCCCGGCCGTCCACGGCGCTCAGGGTATCGATCGGGCTGGCAACGCCCGCCAGGACGTCGCCAGCGACGTTCCCAAACCGAGCCAGGATCCATCCCTCGATATCCGCCGAGGCGGTGATGTCGGCAAAGGCATCGATGTTCTCCAGCACCGCTACGGTGGCCAGCAGGTCACCGCCCCGCGGGGAGAAGGGAACGGGAACCACACCCTTGACCGTGGGGTCGGCGCCGGTCACCGGC
>JACQVT010000384.1 GCA_016209665.1 Planctomycetota bacterium
ACCGGGCGATGGCCCCTGAGCTGCGCCGGGCCGTCGAGCGAGCGGTTGAATCGGTGCAGCGATTTCAGCAGCACATCCTGCCACCGCCGGCCGATCCCGTCTCGGTGGACGGCAAAACGCTGGCGATGCGGTCCCGGCCGCTGCGACGGGTGGCGTTGTGCGTGCCGGGCGCGGCCGCCCCGCTGCTGTCGTCGGTGATTCACAGCGGCGTGCCGGCCCAGGTCGCGGGCGTGCGGGAGTTGGTCGTGGTGGCCCCGCCTCGGCACAACGGCGACGTACACCCGGCGATCCTCGGCGTGGCCGGGGCCCTGGGCATCAACGAGGTCTACCGCATGGGCGGAGCCCACGCGATGGCCGCCCTGGCCATCGGAACACAGCGGGTACGGCGGGTGGACAAGATCGTCGGGCCCGGGGGCACCTACGTGCAGTTGGCGAAGCGCTACCTGTATGGCGTCGTGGACATCGACATGTTCGCCGCCACCACGGAGGTGCTGATCGTCGCCGATGCCACGGCCCGGCCGGCGTACATCGCCGCCGACATGCTGGCCCAGGCCGAGCACAACCCAGGCTGTTCGATCCTGCTGACGACGGATGACTCGCTCGTCGAGCCCGTGCTGGCGGAACTGGATCGGCAGCTCGGCTCGCTGTCGACCGGCCAGGCCGCCGCCAAGTGGCTGGCGGAGTACGGCGCGATCGTCGTGGTCGGGAACGACGATGAGGTGGTGGCACTCGCCAACGAGATTGCCCCCGAGCACTTGCAGATCGAAACCGCCAACCCACGGACGCTGGCCGACCGGATCGACTACGCCGGAGCGATCTTCCTCGGCCACTACACGCCCGAGTCTTCGGGCGACTACGTGGCCGGCCCGTCGCACGTGCTGCCCACGGGCGGCACGGCACGGTTCTGGAGCGGGGTGTCGGCGCTGAGCTTCCTTCGCTACACGAGTCTGACCGAATACACGCGGGAGGGTCTGGCCCGCGACGCCGACGCGATCGACGCGCTGGCCCGGGCCGAATCCCTCGAGGCCCACGCGCGGTCGGCGACGATGCGCGTGCGAGACTGACATGAGCTACTTCCGAAAGAACGTCGAGGATGCCGAGGGCTACACGCCCGGCGAGCAGCCGACGGACCCCACCGTCGTCAAGCTCAACACCAACGAGAATCCGTACCCGCCGTCGCCGCGGGTGATGGAAGCCATCGCCCGGATCACGCCCGAGCAACTGCGGCGCTATCCGCATCCGCTGGCCAACGCATTCCGCGACCAGGCGGGCGCAGTCTTCGGCGTGAAGCGCGACATGATCATCTGCGGCAACGGCATGGACGACATCCTCAACATGACGGTGCGGGCGTTCAGCGGGCCGGAGGCGGCCCTGGTCTACCCCGCCCCGACGTACACGCTGTACGCCGTCCTGGGCAGCATCCAGGCGTCGCTGGTCAAGGAGGTGCCGTGGGGGCCGGACTACAGCCTGCCGCTGGAATCGCTGGTGGCGGCCCGCGGCCGCGTCACCTACCTGGCGAACCCCAACGCCCCCACCGGCACGCTGGTGCCGTACGACGAGGTCGCCCGGCTCGCCGGGCGGCTCGACGGGGTGCTGTGCATCGACGAGGCCTACGTCGACTTCTCGGACCGTGACTGCATGGGGCTGGCGAGGACGCAGCCCAACGTGCTGGTCATGCGGACACTGTCGAAGGGCTACTCGCTGGCCGGACTGCGGTTCGGTTTCGCGGTGGGCGACGCGAACCTGATCGCGGGCCTGATGAAGGTCAAGGACAGCTACAACGCCGACGCCATCGCCGTTGCCGCGGCGACGGCCGCCATCGCCGACCGCGAGTACTACCAGCAGACCCGCCGCAAGGTGATCGTCGAACGGGAGCGGCTCGCCCGGGCCCTGACGGACCTGGGTCTGCCGCCGCTCCCGAGCCAATCGAACTTCCTGTTCGCGCGGTGCACCCGGCCCACGGCCGTCGAGCTGTACGAATCGCTCAAGGCCCGCCAAATCCTGGTCCGATACTTCAACAGCCCCGGCATCGCCGACCGCCTGCGGATCACCGTGGGGACGCCGGGGCAGAACGACGCCCTGCTCGCCGCCCTGAAGGAGCTGGTCCGTTGAGCAAACGGGAACCCGGACGATCGACCGCCCGCCAGGCAACCATCACCCGCGCGACCAAGGAGACGCGGATCGAGCTGACGCTCAACCTCGACGGCACCGGCCGCGTGTCGGCGGATACCGGCGTGGGCTTCTTCGACCACATGCTCGACCACGTCGGGCGGCACGGCCTGTTCGACCTCACCGTCAAGGCGAAGGGCGACTTGCAGGTGGACGACCACCACACCGTTGAGGACGTCGGCATCTGCCTGGGCGAGGCCATCGCCAAGGCGGTCGGCGACAAGAAGGGCATCCGGCGGTACGGGTTCTTCGCGCTGCCGATGGAGGAAGCCCTGGCCCAGGTCGCGGTTGACCTGTCGGGCCGCGCGGCCACCGTCTACCGCGCGAAGTACCGCGGGTCCAAG
>JACQVT010000343.1 GCA_016209665.1 Planctomycetota bacterium
CAACGGGCCGCCACCGACCCAATAGTACTCCGCCACGTACGCTTCCTTGTCCTTGGCCCGCTCGAGGTTGGCGAAGAAGTACCTCTTGAGGAACTCATACCCGTCCGCGTTCGGCGTCTGGCCCGTCAACGTCACCACGAAACCGGGCTGGGCCGGCGCGGTCTGCGTCTCCTCCGGCGTGGCGGTCGGCGACGGGCTGACCGGTTGGTTCCCTTTCGCCGCCGCTTTGCGCTGCCGGTAGTCGCTCATCACGTCCGTCGAATACTGCGCCTTGAGGCTGGTGATGAACACCTGCTTGCGCTTCGCCCGGGCGTGGGTCTCGGGGTTCGAGGAGATCAGCTTGAGGTAGGCCTCGGGGCCCTTGCGCATGGCCTCGTTGAGTTCGTTCTCCCGCGGCAGGGCGGCGTGAATCATCCGCAGGATCGCCGGCCACACCGGCCGCTGAACGTACAGGTCGCCTACCAGCTTGGCCTCGCTGATCAGCGGGTCGTTGATGGTCTGCAGCTTGCTCAGCACCTCGTCCATGTGCCGGGCCGCCGCGATCACGGTGTTCGCCCGCTCCACCGGCGTGGCCCCCTGTGGGCCGCCGTTCACCACCACCGTGGCCTTCGGCTCCACCAGCGGGTTGATTTGCGTTTTGTCCGTCTCCGCGTACACCGGCGACCAATTCGGCGCCGGCGTCTGGGCCTTGGCCGCCTCGATCACGCTGCTGTCCCGATAGTTGCGCCCCCACACGATCAGCGCCGCCAGCACCAGGCACGCCGCCGCCCCGTAGAACCACGGCGTCTTCCTCCGCCAGACCACCTGCTTGGCGATCTCCGGCGGCAGCAGGTTGCTGGTGATCGACGCCGCCTCCAGGCCCTGGAGGGCCAGCCCGTAGGCCACCCCGAAACTCATCAGTTGATCGACAAGCTGGGGGGCGTTCGCCACGCCGCTGACGTTCAGCTTGTTGAACGCCGAGGGCCGGATCACGTCCATCCCCAGGTTCTGCTGCAAGAACTTCTGCAGGCCCGGCAGCTTGAACGCGCTGCCCATGGCCAGCAGCTTGGTCAGCTTCACCCCCCGGCGGCTCGAGGTGAAGAATCCGATCGACCGCTGCACCTCCGCCACCAGGTCCGCGAACACCGGCCGCATCGCCTGGAAAATCTGCCGGGCGTACTTGCTCTTGGCCGCGTCGCGCTTGAGGTTCTCCGCCTTGCGGAACGACACCTTGAACGTCTTCGACAGGGCCTCCGTGAACGCGTTGCCCCCGATCGGGATGTTCCGCGTCCACAGGCTGCCCCCCTCGGCCACGATCAGGTCGGCGTTCTGCGTGCCGATGTCCAGGATGGCGATCGGCTCGTCGCCCACCAGCCCGTCGTACTTCAGGGCGTTATACAGGGCCAGCGGACCGGACTGCACGCCCGCCGGCTCCAGGTTGAAGTTCGCCACGAAATGCAGGTGGTTCCGCAGCAGCTCCCGCCGCATGGCGAAAATGCCCACCTCGGTCTCCCCCTCGGCGCTGGTGAACGTCTGGTAGTCCCAGATCACCTCGTCCATGTCGAACGGGATCTGCTGCTGGGCCTCGTACTGGACGATGTCGGGAATCTTCTTCTTGTCCACCGGCGGCAGCTTGCTGAACCGGGCCAGGGTGTGTTGCCCGGGCACGCCGACGAGCAGGGTCTCCTTGGTCAGGTCGTGCTGGTCGAGGAGTTTCCTCATCACCTCGGCCACCAGGCCGGCCCGGTCCACGTCGGGCTGCGACAGGATTTTGGGGTGTTCGATGTAGACGTAGTCGACGGCGTCGACGCCGTTCTCGCCCGGCTGAAGCCGGATCGCCTTGAGGGCACACTGGCCGAGATCGATGCCCCAGACCGCCTTGCCCGCCGTCATACGCTTCTCCTTGCCGTCACCGGCCTTCCCGCGACGCCCTTCGTTGTCCCCCGCACCGCCGTTCTGCTCGCCCGCGAGCCGGGGCGATCAACGACGTCCCTTACCCGTCAAGGCGACCCGCGTTGCTGCCTCCTCGCCCCGCCGACAAACCATCAGGGATTGAAAAAGAAAAACGGTATGACCTCGGTTCGCGTGTGTCCCGGTTAGAACCGCACGGCAAGAGAGGACCGCGGTTCGCGCGTGCCTCTCCGGCCCGCAAGGCACTTCGGTGGCAGGTCACAAAAAGGCAGCCCGCCTTAGGACGGTCATTGCCGCGTGTCACGTCCCCAAACAAGTATTCAGTCCCGCCCCGGCGTTGTCAAGCGCTCTCCAGCCAGTTGTCGCCCCAGGCCAGGTCGACCTTGATGGGTACGTCCAGAGGCAGGGCGGTGGTCATCTCGTGGCGGACGAACTCCGCCTCCGCCCCGGCGGCACAGCGATTACCGCCGAGGCGAGTAGCGACAATTCGGGTCCCCTTACAGAAACAGGCTTGCCAACGCCGCACGCGCCTCGCGGAGGACTCGAGGGGACATCCATAGAGATGAACGGGCGAGACGGTCCAACAGGTCCTGGGCCTGGTCGAGGTGAACGACCCCGGTGGCCGCCGCCCACAGGACCACACCCAGCGATCCGTGGATTTCCAGGCCCAACGTCCGAGCGAGCAGGCGCGCCGCGGCATCGTCCGTCAGGAACCAATCCGCCTTCATCCACAGGGCCAGCGACAAAGCTTCTGCCTCACCAATGTGCAGGACATCCGCGCGCAGCCATGCGCCCACCTCAGGCGAGGCGACTTGTGGAGGATGGATCGTCAACCAGGTGGGTCGTCCGGCTGGCCACTCGCTGGTGTTCCGGTCTAATTCGAGGTCCACGGCCCTCGGGATGTGCACTTCTCCGGCCTGTCTCAACAGATCGAGTGCCTTGATTTCCGCCAGATGCAGGATGGGGCCGGTGTTGGATACGATCCGCCTCACCGTGCCCCCGTTTTCTGGCGGAGAGCCCAGGCAATGTCCTCACGCTGAAACTCTTCGGTAAGATCCAGGCTTCGCCGCCGGACGAATTCCACAATTGCCATGCGCACCGCTTCCCCCTGATTCTGGAACCACCCCGCCTGAACCAGGGCTTCAAGCTCATCTGCCACCTTGTCAGGGAGTTCAACCTGGTACTGCTTCATGAGCGGTGCCCTCGGCGCTGATCGTCCACTTCCTGGCGATAATCCCATTGTACCGCGCCGAGCCAAGCGAATCACGCCGTTATTTGGACTCCAGCCAGTTGTCCCCCCAGGCCAGGTCGACCTTGATGGGCACGTCCAGAGGCAGGGCGGTGGTCATCTCGTGGCGGACGAAGTCGGCCTCGGCCTCGACTATCTGCCGCGGCACGTCGAACACCAGTTCGTCGTGCACCTGGATGATCATCCGGCTGGGCCGCTGTTCGGCCACGATCCGCCGGTGGATGCCGATCATCGCTCGCTTGATCAGGTCCGCGGCCGACCCCTGGATCACGGTATTGACCGCGAGGCGCTCCGCCTGGCTCCGCAGCCCCTTGTTGCGGGCGCCGATGTCCGGTACCGCCCGCCGCCGCCCCAGGATCGTCTGGACGTACCCCGCCCGCCGGGCCTCGGCGATGCAGTCGTCGATGAACATGCGGATGCCGGCGTACCGCATGAAGTACATGCGGATGAACGTCTCGGCCTCGCCGACGTTCATGCCGGTGGTCCGCGACAGGCCGTAGGCCGTCTGGCCGTAGATGATCCCGAAGTTCACCGCCTTGGCCCGCCCACGCTGCTCGCG
>JACQVT010000344.1 GCA_016209665.1 Planctomycetota bacterium
CGCGGGCACCAGGCTGATCGTTTGCGACAGCTCCGCCTTCAGCGTGCTGCCGGCGGCGAAGCCGCCCACGTCGGCGACCTCGGTGAACTTGGTCACCTTGACCAGCAGATTCGCCCCCTGCCGGAAATCGACGAGGTCCGCGTGGACGATGACTCGGCCACCGGCGTCGCTCGCCGGTCCCAGGACCACCGTCGGGCGGCTGCCGTCGGTGCGCGTCTGGGACAGTGTGATCGTGTACCTCGCCGTGTCATCCGGATTCGTCCACGCCAGCGTGAACCCGTTTTCCAGCGAAACGCTCGCTCCATCGGCCGGGGCGGTGATGGAGAAATCGGCCGGGGCGTCGATCGTCGTCTGGTCCGAACCCAGCGTCGGTTCGTCGACCCGAATCGTGTAGCTGCCGGCTTTCGGCACGCTGCGCGAGTACTTCCGATCCACGTTCGGCCCCAGCATTTCCAGCCCGTCGACCAGCACCACCTGCCCCTTCTGTAAATAGACCGTTTCCCCGTTGCTGGTGATCGAGGCCAGGGCGCTGGCGGACTCCCCGGTCGTGGTGGCCGAGAGGGTAATCGCCGCCCTCGCCCGGTCCAACTGCACGTAGGGGTGGCCCAAACCCCCGTCGCCGTCGCCCGGAAACGAAATCTGGCATGAGACGCCCATGCACCAAGGCAGACACAACCC
Source organism: Planctomycetota bacterium (assembly GCA_016209665.1). GTDB lineage: Bacteria > Planctomycetota > Phycisphaerae > UBA1845 > PWPN01 > JACQVT01. The sequence goes on from JACQVT010000344.1 coordinate 679, forward strand.
CACCAGACACGCGTGTTTCACCATGTGTCGATCCTCCATTCGCCGCCGGACCCTTGACACGCGACGTGACGCGAAGCGTCCATGAGCGACCAAGACGCGTCGCGTGTCAAGGGGCCGGGTTAACGACGATGGTGAATTCCCGGCTCGCCGTCGTGGCCGGATCGTCGCTGTCCGTCACCATGATCGTGAACGTCGCCGTGGTCGCATCGGCCGGGATCGGCTCGGGCTGATTCGTGACCGCGTTGCGGCGGCAGCGGATCACGCCCGTGCTCAGCACCAGTTCCAGCCCTTCGGGCAGGTGCGTGCCCGGGGCCACGGCCCAGGTGTAGGGCAGCACGCCGTCGGACGCCTCCAGCGTCGTCGAGTAGTCTGTCGAGCCGATGGTCGCGTCGGGCAGCGACGTGGTCACGATGTTCACCGGCGGGCCCTTGACCCTGAACGTGGCCCGGCCCGTCGCGGTCTGCTGTGGCGAGGCGCTGTCCGTCACCGTCACGTCCAGGCGGTCGCCGACGATCACGTCGATGGGCGTGCCGAAGATTTCCCCGGTCTCAGGGTCGAAGTCCATGCCCGCCGGCAGCCCAACGACGTCGAACGTATAGGGCGGAAGCCCCCCGGTGGCCGACAGTGTGTCGCTGTAGGGCGTGTTGACGCGAGCCGCCGACAGCGTCGGGTCGACCTCCAGACGCTCGAACACCCGCATCGTGTAGACCACCTCGCCGATCCGCCGTGGGAAACTGCTGTCCGTGGCCCGCACCGTGAACTCAAAGAAGCCCGCCTCCAGGGGTATGCCGAACAGAGCGCCCGAATTGACCCCCAGGAGCAGGCCGGTGGGCAGTCGGCCGTCGACGACTTCCCAGAACACCTCGCCCTGCCCATCACTGGTCAGGGCTTGTGAATAGCCCAGACCCACGGCCCCATCCGGCAAGGTCGCCGGCGCCAAGCCCAGCGGCGGCACGCACCCGGCCCCCGCCAGCCCGACCACCCCGAACGCACCGACCATCAACTTTCGAAGCACGGTCCGGCCTCCCTTTCAAGCCCCGCCTATTCTCACGGAGCGCCCATCGCTTTGCAATCACCCCCCGCCTCGAGTCGAGGGCCGGGTGAGCGTCACGAAAGCGGGTGAATTCTTCAGGCAGCCAGGGGCTGCTTGGATACACCCGTTCTGTCTCCAGTCGACGCAGAATCTCCCGAACGTTCCCCTCCCACGATAACGTCTTGACCCGTTCCACCCATTCCTTCTTCGCCAGGCTTCCCTCGCCGCGCAGCATCTGGCCGCAAGCCCAGACATGCTCCATCACATGGCACCAATCCACAATGAGCGTCGCTTTCTCCTTCACCAGCGCGCCGATGTGGTCTCAGATGCACGCCGCCTCACAATAAGCTGACGCATGCGCCGGCGCAAAATGGGGGCGAATCACAGACACCGACCTGCCTTGCCCACGTTTCCCTTTCCGGACATAATGGCTAATGGTGCATTGACCCATGCGTCGGACGAGGGCACGGTATGCAAGTGACGGGCAGGATCGAAGGGACACCGCCAGCCAGCGTGGGCTCCGCGCCCATGGTCATCTGCATACCCGTTTACAACGACTGGCAGCTCGTGCCCGAACTGGTGCGACGAATCGACCGTACCCTCTGCGGGATGAACTCATCCAGCATCCTGGTCCTCGTCGACGATTGCTCCGCCGAACCGCCGCCCTCCCGATTCTCCCTCGAGTACCGCGCATTGCGGCAGGTGTATCTACTTCGCTTACGGTGCAACCTCGGGCACCAGCGGGCCATAGCCATCGGTTTGGCTTACATACACGACCATTTCCAATGCCGCTCCATCGTCATCATGGACGGAGACGGCGAAGATGCCCCTGAGGACATTCCCCGGCTCCTCAGCCGGTTCGAATCGTGCGGTGAGAGTCACGTGGTCTTCGCCCGGCGGGCTCGCCGACTGGAGACACCGGTGTTCCGTGGTTTTTATAAAGCTTACCGGCTCCTACACTGGCTGCTCACCGGCCGCTCGGTCGAAGTTGGGAACTTCAGCGTTCTATCCATGGACCACGCGGCCTCCCTGGTAGGCGTCTCCGAGCTGTGGAACCACTACGCGGCTTCCGTGTTCAAGGTCCGCCTGCTCCGCCAGATGGTACCGATCGATCGGGGAAGGCGGATCGCCGGCCGTTCCAAAATGAGCTTCACCAGCCTCGTGACTCACGGCCTGAGTGCCATCTCGGTGTTCGCGGACACGGTGGGCGTCCGCCTGTTGGTTCTGAATGCCGTGTTCGCCCTGCTGTGTGTCATCGGCGTGATGCTCGTCCTGGTGATACGACTTTTGACTGATCTGGCAATTCCCGGCTGGGCGACCCTGGCCGCAGGTATCCTTTTCATATTCCTGGTCCAGTCCATTCTCCTGTCACTGGTATTCGTGTTTGTCACCCTGCAGGGCCGCAACACCTCGACCTTCCTGCCGATTCGTGATTACCAGTACTTTGTCGGCGCGGTCCGCAGATTGGACACCGATGAGTGACTACGCCTACCCCGGACAGGAACTGGAGTTGTTTGCCCGGGCGGTAAACTGGAAGCGTTATCTCCGTTCCCGGGTCGGCCGCTTCATCACCGGGAGCGTTCTGGAAGTCGGCGCGGGCCTGGGGACCACGACCAGGATGCTGTGCCAGGTGCGGCCCCGGAGTTGGACCTGCCTGGAACCCGACGATCACCTGGCCTGCGAATTAAGGGAGATGCTCCAACGCGACCCGGTGGATCTGCCGGTCCGGGTCATTCCCGGAACGATCGCGTGTCTGGCCGAAAATGACCGTTTCGATACCATCGTGTACGTCGACGTGCTGGAACATATCAGGCTCGACGCTGAGGAACTCCAACAGGCGAGCAGACATCTGTCACCCGGAGGCTGTCTACTGGTCGTGGCGCCGGCCCACCAGTCGTTGTTCAGTCCGTTTGATGCCGCAATCGGCCATTTCCGGCGTTATGACCACCACGGGCTGGTCGCGCTGACCCCGGCGGGGCTGCGTGTCGAAAGCCTGTTCTATCTCGACAGCATAGGGTACCTGGCGTCATTTGCGAATCGGTGGTTTCTTAACCGGAACATGCCCACTTTGGGACAGATCATGGTGTGGGATCGGGTGTTCGTGCGCGCTTCGCGACTCTGCGACCGTTTGTTTGGATATCGTGTGGGCAAGACCGTCGTGGGCGTCTGGCGGAACGATCTGCAGGCAGAATAAGACGGGAACCGGATTGCGTACGCCCCATTGGGGAAGCGCATCCTGCTCGTCTACTACTACCTCTGGCATTTTCTGGCGTCTCACCTGCGCCTGATTGCCGGCGTCACCGGCTGGCAGGCCGACGTGGCCCTCACCTGGTTCACGGCCTCATCCACGATCTCGTTTCTTTGCCTGGTCGCGATGAGACTCTCACGCCGGACCCTGGCCGCCTTTTTCGTGCTGCTGCTTGCCTTACGCGGACCTCTTTGGAGCAGCGAAAGCAACCTGTTGCC
>JACQVT010000350.1 GCA_016209665.1 Planctomycetota bacterium
GTCGTCGGCGCCGGCGACGACGGCGCATCCGTCGAACTCGACAGCGGCGTGCTGTTCCGCAATCGCCGCACGCAGCGCATCGCGGCCGCGACGAGCCGCGACGTGAATCTGTTCAAGTTCGGCGGTTATCACTCGGCGTACCCCGGCCAGACGTTCATCGCCGAGGTTTTCGTTCGCGGGCAGCGGACCCGGCTCGAAGGCGGTGGCCCCTGGCTCGCCGCCGAGACGTCCAGCGGTCGCGGCGAACTCCTGGCCACGGGCAAGGCGTACGCCTCCGGGTTCCGCGATAACGGCGAGTGGCACCGCATCACAGCCGCCGTCCACGCCCCGCCCAAGGCCTCGCGAATCCGCGTGTCGTTCGGAATCGACGGCGCCGCGGGCACGTTCTGGTTCAGCGAACCGTTCATCGGTGAGGCGGAGTTTCCCCTGCCGACCGACGCCGCGTACCGGACCACCGGCTACGTGCCCCCGGCGTTCGAGGCGAACCAGACGTTCTTTGCCCAGGCGTCCGTCGATCCGCAGGATCGCAACGCCAACCTGAAGGTCGCCGCGGTGACGGGCCGAGTCACTGATTTTCGCGCCCGGCCGCTCCCGCACACGGCGATCGCCACGGATGACCCGCTGTTCGTGGCGGTCACGGACGCGGGAGGCCGTTTCCGCCTGACCGTGCCGGCGGGCCGCAATCTGCGGATCCGGGCGTTTCCCGTGGACCAGGCCGCGGTGGTATCGGATGCGGTTCGCCTCGCCGTCGGTCAGCGTCTCGACATCGATATGCACGTACCGCCGCCGCCGGCCAATCCGCAACTCGTCAACGGCGGGTTCAACCAGTTCAACCGGCACGAGGCCGGCCTGGTGCCCGGCTGGACGACGTTCGGCACCACCGACGGAGCCTGCGCCAGCGGGAAAATGATCTTCGAGGTGCCCAGCTTCGAGGGCGAGGGGCTGTATTTCGCCCAGTCCGGATCGAACACCAAGAACGGCGGGGCGCATCAACTCGTGGTGGCCGTTGCCGGACGCAAGTACCGCCTGTCCGGCCGGGTTTACACCCGCACCGAGGGCGGCGGAAAGCAGCCCCTGGACAACAACTGCCGACTCGGCATCGACCCCACCGGCGGCCGCGATCCGCGTAGCCCGGATGTCATTTGGACGCCGGCGGTCGAAAGCGACCAGAAGTGGACGCCGATCGCCGTGGAGGCAACGGCGACCACCGAACGGATCACGGTGTTCCTCTCGCACGAGATGCGGAGGGCCAACACGTGGAACCTGACCCTGTTCGACGACGTGCGACTCGATTCTTTGCCCTGAGCCCGTCTCCGATTCAAACCTTACGGCGGAACATGCGCGGAGTTTGCGCGCATGTTTGCGACCGCGAAGGCGTTTGGGTTGCGGGCCAAGAAAAGGCCGCCCGCCTTACGGACAGCTTGCCACCGGGATGGCCGAGCCGCTGACGCAGTTCAAGAACGGGGTGAGGTCGACGTCGTCGATCCGGCCAAACGGCGCCGCCCGGTCGAAGCAGGCGCAGTAGCCGGGCTCGGCCGGTAGGTCGACGACCGGGCTGTAGCATCGCTGCCATTCCGCGAAGTCGATCATGTCCACGTCGCCGTCGTCATCGGCGTCGGCCCAGACGGTGTGGCAGTTGGAACTCAACTGCAATCCGTCGGCGTGCCCGCCGGGACCCTCCGGCGTGGCGTTGTCGATCCGCCACATCACCGTCATCACGCTCGAGGTCGCCGTTGCCGTCACCGAGGCCTGATGCCATGTGCCGCCGTCCCCACCCGTGAACACGGCGGTCGAGTTCAGAACCGTCCCGTTCTCGTCGCCGTTCAGCAGGGCAATGGTGCAATCCGCCGAACCCGCGAAGTACCCGCTGAACGTGTACGAGCCGCCCTGTTGAGCCTGGATCGTCTGCCAGGCCCGCAGCGTTCCGCCCTCGCCCGAACTCATGGTGCCGTAGTGGCCCCCGGCCGGGCTCGGGCAGGATGGAGGCAGTGGCGCGTTGCCCTCGCGGCTCATGTTGGTGTCGGTGCTCCAGCCGGTGGGGACGCCGCCGATCACCGCCGGCGGCGGGCCGCAGTTCA
>JACQVT010000329.1 GCA_016209665.1 Planctomycetota bacterium
GGTGATCGGCGCGGCCATCGCGGGCAGCGCGCCTGCCAGCAGGGAAACCACGACCATCAGGCCCCAACTACTCCTCGTCGACATGACCTATGTCCTTTCCGGCGGCCATTCCACGAGCCGCCAACAAAAAATCCCAGCGCCGCGAACGCAGCGCTGGGATTGACGGCCTGTCGAAAACGAAAACGGGATCGCATCATCGCCAACCGACCGGACGACCATCCACGCAGTGGGACGACCGTTCGTTCCGTCGACACAATGGATCCCGGGCCTTGCTTCGCAGCGCCCATGCCCGGGGCGACACAACGAAAACAACACGCCTGCAGGCAGGTCTTCTGACTCACGGATGGAGGGAACGGCTCGCCTCGACGGGGCAGACGCCCGTCGGGCACGCACGGCCGTTCCATCCCGGCCACGCCTTCTCATCCCGTCTTAAAGGACCAAGGCAACTCGTTGCCGTCCTCCCTTGGGGATAATGGCATTCGTGGCCGGTACATCCGATTACAGCGGCGGGTCCGCGGTGGATTTGCACCACGCTTCCCTCTTGCCTCCCGCCCGATGCCGGGCGGGAACCTGCAATCGTGCACCTATTCGGTTGTCACTGGGGGGGTATGTTATCACGCGATCCCGGAAATGCAAGCCCCGTTTTCCGCAAATCGTCAAACTCCGGTAGAATCCCGTCATGAAGCTGCTGTTGTTCGATCTGGACGGAACGATCCTGCTGACCAGTGGTGCCGGGCTGCGGGCGATGGAGCAGGCCGGCGTCACCATTTTCGGCGAACGGTTCAACCTGAAGGACATCGCCACGTCGGGCGGACTCGACCCCCTGATCTACGCCGAAGCCGCCGCCCGCGCCGGCATCGACGACGCCCACGTGCGGCACGACGATTTCCGCAATGCGTACCTCCGGCAAATGGAGGTCAACCTCGCCGCCGCCCCCGAACTGGTTTTCCTGCTGCCGGGCATCGGCCCGCTGCTGAACGACCTCCACCGGCGCCCCGATGTGGCGCTCGGCCTGGTGACCGGCAACTACGGCCCCGGCGCCGACATCAAACTCCGCGCGGTCGGCGTCGATCCGGCCTGGTTTCCCGTTCGAGCGTTCGGGGACGAAGCGCCTGACCGGTCCGGCATGGTCCGCCTGGCCATCGAGCGTCACCGCCGGCTGAACCACCACGAAATCCCGTCCCACGACGTGATCGTCATCGGCGACACGCCGCACGACGTCGCGTGCGCCCACGCCAACGGCGGCCGCTGCTTCGCCGTCGCCACCGGCAAGTTCAGCGCCGACGAATTGCGACGGGCAGGCGCCGATCTGGTCGTCCCGGACCTGGCCGACCCGCAGCCGCTCTACGACTTCATCGCACGATAGACACCGCTCATGAACCGAGGGAGGTACCCGTGACTGCATCCCGCCATCGCATCGCCGCGGTTGTGTTTGTCCTGTCGACGGGCATCGCAGCCGTCGCAGGACAATCCGCATCGGCGCCCGCCGGTCAGCCCATGACGGTCGATCAACTGGATTCATCCCGGCTCGATCTGTCGCGCCCGCGGATGTTCATCACGCCGGATGAGATCAGCCGGGCGAAGTCCCGAGCAGCCGCCGACCCGCGGGACCGCGCCATCCGCGACCGCCTCGCCGCCGAGGCCGACAAGCATCTGGCCCTGCCGATCGAGCGGATCGACGAATCCTGGTGGCAGACCACCAAGGACAAGCGCTGGGAGGAGACGTATCCCGAGGTGTACCTCAACACCGGTGTGATTCCGGGCCGATACGCCCGGGCCGCGGCCGGCCTGGCCCTGGCCTGGCGCCAGACCGACGATGCCCGATACGCCGACCGGGCCGTCGCCCTGCTGATGAACCTCGCCCCCTACTCGTTCGCGCCGGAGCATTACGACGTGGGCATGAACTACAGCGTCTGGTCGATCGACGTCCTGCGGGCCTATGACCTGCTCGGCGGCCGGCTGGACGCCCAGCAGCGCGGTCGGCTCGACGCCTTCATGACCCGCCTGGCCGCCGCAGTTGCCAAAAACGACGCCTACTGGATCGCCAACAACATCGGCGGGGGCATCAACAATCATCTCGCCTGGCACAAGATGATGCTCGGCCTGTTGGGCCTGTTCTACGATCGGCCGGACCTGGTCGACCACTGCCTGAACGGCCCGCGGGGGCTGGTGCCGCTGCTGGCTGACGGCCTGGTCGACGACGGCCTGTGGTGCGAATCGAGCCTCGTCTATCAGTTCGCGGCCATCGCCCCCATGCTGCTGCTGGCTGACTGTCAGCATCGGATGAACCGCCACCCCGGCCTGCACGAGATCACCGCCGCCAACGGACGCACGCTCAAGCAGTCGTTCGACGCGATGTTCAACGTCCTGGCGCCCGACGGCATGATCCCACCCATCGGGGACGCCTACGGCAGCCGAACGCCGCTGTGGAAGGTGTCGAGCTACGAGTACGGCTGGAACCTGTGGGGCGACCCACGCTATGCCTGGCTGATCCGCCGGAACCCGGAGCCGTCCTCGTACCTGCTGACCACCGCGCTGGCGCCGGCCGACGCGCCGGCCCCGCCGATCGGGTCGATCCTGCTGCCCGAGCACGGCTACGCGTTCCTGCGTTCGCACCGCGACGGTGAATACTGGGGCAACCGCGAGGCCCGCTGCGCGATGCTGACGTATGACCGCAGCGGCGTGCACGCCAACGCCGACAAGCTCAGCCTGATGCTGTTCGGCCTGAACCGGATGCTCGTCTCGGACGTCGAGGGCAAGGCCACCGTCCCGCACGCGTTCAGCAGCCAGATCCAGCGCGAACTCAACCGCGGCGGGCTCAGCCAGAACACGGTGATGATCGACGGCGCCGACCAGCGCTGCGGGTCGGAGATGCTCGACCTGGTCGAGTTCCGCGACCTGCCCGACGAGAAGCGTGTCACCGCCGCCGACGGGCGAGGCCTGCTGTACCCCGGCGTGCGGCAGATGCGGACCATCGCCATGACGCCGGACTACGTGCTCGACGTGTTCCAGGTCGACTGCGGCCAGCAGACCCGCCAGATCGACTGGATCGTGCACGTCATGGATGAACGCGCGACCGCCCCGCCCGAGCGGAACCCGCTGGTGGCGATGGCCGAGCCGTTCGAGCTGCCGCCAACCGGCGCGTACCGCTGGCTGTGGCATCCGCGGAGCGTGGTGCCCGATGGGCCCATCGCGATGGAGTGGTTCGACGGCCAGGACCGCCTCGCCCTGCATATGCCGAACCCGGACTTCGAGCGTGTCATCTTCTGCGGCTACCCGGCCGACGATCAGCCCGGCTCCCGCAACGTGCCCATGATGATCGTCCGGGCCCAGGCCCCGCGGGCGACATTCGTGGCCGTCTGGCTCGTCGGCGACCGGGTAAGCCACGTCGACCTGAACGCTCTGCCAGACCACGACGGCAGGCTGCGTTACGCGATCACTGCCGCCGGCAGGCCGAGGCAGCATCTGGTGCCCGGATTCTGACGCGGCGACCGGTGTGGACTGGAGCCGCCGACCGGGCGGGGCTCCTTGCCTCGCGTCGCCGGTCACATACAATGACCGGCCGACGCCGAGGCGGCGCTGGCTGCCTTGGGGAAGGAATCCACCATGGCCATTCATCCGTCCGCCGTCATCGATCGCCAGGCGGAGGTTGACCAGACGGCCGAGATCGGTCCCTACGTGGTCATCGAAGGCCCCGTGCGGATCGGAGCGAACACCTCCGTCCGTTCGCACGCCTATCTCAGCGGCTGGACCACCATCGGCGAGGCGTGCGAGATCCACCCGTTCGCCGTCGTCGGCCATTTCCCGCAGGACTTCCACCACACCGGCGAGCGAAGCTATTGCAGGGTGGGCGACCGCGTCGTGATCCGCGAGGGGGTGACCGTCCACCGCGGAACGCAGCCGGGGTCGTCGACCATCATAGGCGACGAGTGTTTCCTGATGGCCTACTGCCACGTCGGTCACAACTGCGTGCTCAGCCGCGGCGTTAAGGTGTACAACCTCGCCCAGATCGCCGGCCACGTTGAGATCGGCGACAACGCCATCCTCAGCGCGGCCTCCCTGGTCCACCAGTTCGTGCGAATCGGCAAGCTGGCGTTCGTCGCCGCCGCCGCCCGCATCACGATGGACGTGCCGCCTTTCCTGATGGCATTCGGCGAGTCCACGGTCGTCCAGCACAACATCGTCGGGATGCGCCGGGCGGGTTATGACGAGGTCGCCCTCCACGAGATCCGGCACGCCTTCCGCATCCTCTATCGATCGGGGAAGACGTTCCGCAAGGCCGTCGAGGAGTTGGCGGCCACGGTCAAGACGCCTGCCGGTGAGGACCTCGCGGCGTTCCTGGTGGCCCCGACACTGCGGGGAATCTGTGCGGCGGGTCGGAGCCATCGAGAGCGTCTGTCTCGGGACAGCGCCCGATCCCACGACACAGACATCAGGACCTGGGAGCCGTGAACCGCGTTTTAGGACGTAACTCTTTATGATACAGCATCTTATATTTAAGCATGATAAATAGTACCGGACAGGTGCTATATCGGCTTGAAATCGCACCGCGTCGGTGCTATATTCACTGCGGACATTGGTAACTCGTTTGAGGATAACGTACGGGAATGTTGGCCTTCACGCGGAAAACCGATTACGCCCTGATCGCGCTGACGCACATGGCCCAGCACCCCAATGAATGCAACAGCGCGCGGGAGATTGCCGGCCGTTATGGGGTGCCCCTGCCCCTGCTGATGAACATTCTCAAGCTGATGACGCAGCAGGGCCTGGCCCAATCGGTCCGCGGTCCGCGAGGCGGTTACCGGCTGGCCGCCCCGCCGGAGAAGATCAACCTGAACGACATCATCGAGGCCATCGAGGGCCCTGTCCAACTGGTGCAGTGTGTGGACTGGTACGAGAACAAAAGCCGCGGAAAACTGAAGACGGGCTGCGACCTGATGGCCGCCTGTCCGGTACGGCCCACGATCTCGAGGGTTCACGATCGTTTGGTCGAGTTTTTGGCCACCGTGACCCTGGCTGACGTGGTCGACAACCAACGGCCCGGACGCGACCAGCGCCCCGGGGCCGATGGCGCGGCCGAACCCATACCCGCGAGGAATTGTTCCTCCGTTTCGGGAGAGTGCAGTTGTGAAGCCATCCATCTACCTGGATAACAACGCGACAACGCCGGTCGATCCACGGGTGCTCGAGGCGATGCTGCCGTACTACCGCGAGAAGTTCGGCAACGCCGCCAGCCGGAACCACCGTTACGGCTGGGAGGCGGAGGACGCGGTCGAGAACGCCCGCGAACAGGCGGCGGCCGTGATCAACGCCTCGTCCAAGGAGATCATCTGGACCAGCGGGGCCACGGAGAGCAACAACATCGCCATCAAGGGCACGGCCCACATGTACGCCGACAAGGGCCGGCACATCATCACGCAGGTGACCGAGCACAAGGCGGTCATCGACCCCTGCAAGTACCTCGAGCAGCAGGGCTACGAGGTCACGTTCCTGAAGGTCGACAAGAAGGGCCGCATCGACCTGGACGAGCTTCGCCGGGTGATGCGGGACGACACCATCCTGGTGTCGACCATGTTCGCCAACAACGAGATCGGCACGATCCAGTCGATCGGCGAGGTCGGCGCGCTGTGCAAGAATCGCGGCGTGATCTTCCACACCGACGCGACGCAGGCGTTCGGGAAGGTGCCGGTCGACGTGGAGGCGAGGGGGATCGACCTGCTGAGCGCGTCGGGGCACAAAATCTACGGCCCCAAGGGCGTGGGGCTGCTGTACGTCCGTCGCAAGAAGCCTCGCGTCCGCTGCGAGGCGGTGCTGCACGGCGGCGGGCACGAGCGCGGGATGCGGTCGGGCACGCTGAACGTGCCGGGGATCGTCGGCTTCGGGGCGGCCGCAGAGCTGTGCCGGCTCGAGAGGGAGCAGGAGACCCCGCGCCTGACCAAGCTGCGCGACCGGCTGTGGAACGGGATCGGCGAGAAGCTCGACGAGATCTACCGCAACGGCGACCCCGAGCGGGCGTTGCCGGGCACGTTGAACGTCAGCTTCGCATTCGTCGAGGGCGAGTCGCTGATGATGGGGTTCAGCAACATCGCGGTCAGCAGCGGGTCGGCGTGCACCAGTGCGTCACTGGAGCCCAGCTACGTGCTCAAGTCGCTGGGCGTGGGCGAGGAACTGGCCCACAGCTCGATCCGGTTCAGTCTGGGCCGGTTCAACACCGCCGCCGAGATCGAGCAGACGATCGACCAGGTCACGGAGACGGTGCAGAAGCTGCGGGACATGAGCCCGCTGGCGGAGATGGCGGCCGAGGGCATCGACCTGAGTACCGTGGAGTGGGCGCACCACTGAGCGCCCACCTGGACGAAGAGTTGACGGGAGCCCCCGTGACACGCGACGGGGTTAAGCGTGGGAGATCATGCGATGGCGTATAGTAACAAAGTCCTGGATCACTACGAGCGGCCGCGGAACATCGGCGCCCTGGACCGCAACGACCCGAACGTCGGGACGGGGATCGTGGGCGCGCCGGAATGCGGCGACGTGATGAAGCTGCAAGTCAAGGTCGACGACGCCAACCGCATCGTCGATGCGAAGTTCAAGACGTTCGGGTGCGGCAGCGCGATCGCGAGCAGCTCGCTGGCCACCGAGTGGGTGAAGGGCAAGACGCTGGACGAGGCCCTGGGGATCAAGAACACGGACATCGTCAAGGAGCTGTCGCTGCCGCCGGTCAAGATCCACTGCAGCGTGCTGGCGGAAGACGCGATCCGGGCGGCCATCGCGGACGTCAAGAAGAAAAAGACCGGCGGCGCGGTGCCGTCGGGGAGCGAGGCACAGGCGACGGCGTAGGCCAACGATCGTCAAACCGCGCGGTCCGGCGGGGCCCGCCGCGACACGGATAGGCAGATGCACGCGGCCCCGGTCGGGCCGGAGGCCGATGAACCAGGGCAAGCATGGGTGGAGATGGCATATGGGATTGTTGCTGACGGAACGAGCGGCGCAGGAAGTCAAGACCATCCTCGAGCAGCAGAAGCTCGACCCGGCCTCCACGTTCCTGCGAATGGGCGTCAAGGGCGGGGGGTGCAGCGGGTTCAGCTACTCGCTGGACCTGACGGAGGGCAAGTCGGACATGGACGAGGAGTTCGATGTGCACGGGGTGAAGGTCGTGTGCGATCCGAAGAGCTACCTGTACCTTAACGGCACGACCCTCGATTTCAAGGATGAGGTCATGGGGCGAGGCTTCGTGTTCAGCAACCCGAACGCGACGAGCAGTTGCGGGTGCGGCAGCAGCTTCACGGCCTAGCCGCGGACGGGTGGGCAGCGACTCATCGACATACCGGCCTGCGTGGCCCGCCCGACGCGCGGGTCACGCAGGCCATTGTGTCTGAGCCCGGGAGTTCAGAGCGTGGGCGGCCAATTGTGGTTGCCATCGGGTGGGCGTGCCGATAAAACGGCAGCATAAGCGGTAGCGCCGCGTCTCGCTTCCGCGAGGGTCGGGGGCGAGACGGGTTTGCAGGGCGTGTACAATATGGCGACCGAAACGAAAACTCACCCCGTTTTGTGCACCCAGTGCCGCCAACCGATGGATTCGCCGGTGTGTTGCGCGGGGTGCGGAGCCCTGAACGCGCTGCCGCCGTCGATGTTCACCTACTTCGAGCTGTTCGGCATCGAACAGACCTACGACGTGGATCCGGACGAGCTGCGGCGGAAGTACCTGGACCTGAGCCGCTCCATCCACCCCGACGTGGCCGGGCGGAATTCCGACCAGGAACGCAAACAGGCGCTGGCACTGAGTTCGGGCTTGAACCGGGCCTACGACACGCTGCGGAACCCGGTGAGCCGCGCGGAGTACCTCTTGCAGTTCGCGGGCGGGCCCAGCCCGGCGGACGACAAGACCGTCCCCGGCGAGATGCTGGCCGAGGTCATGATGCTCCGCGAGGAGATCGACGAGGCGGCCCGGGCCAGTGACGCGGCCGCCCTGAAGTCGATCAAGGCGGATGTGACGTCGCGGCACGACGAGGCGCTGGCCCGGATCACCGCGATCTGCCATGGCGCCGGGCTCGCCGACCCCGCCGCTCAGAAGGAGCTGCGGCAGCAGCTCAACGCGATCAAGTACTGGAACAACCTGCTCGACCAGATCCCGACGCCGGTCGAGACCTAGGCCGTCAGCAGGCGGACAACATGGACAGCAGCCAGACGGGCAACATGAGCGAGATCATCATCGGCATCGACCTGGGAACGACACATTCGCTGGTGGCGTACTGCGACCAGGCCGGGCCGCACATCATCCGCGACCAGAACGGAGAGGGCCGACTGCCGTCCGTGCTGCGGTTCGAGCCGGACGGAACGGTCGTCGTGGGCTGGGAGGCCCGGACGCACGCGGTCGAACAGCCGCGTTCCACGGTGTTCTCGATCAAGCGGCTGATGGGGCGCGGCTACGACGAGCTGGTGGCGGCCGGGGCCCTCGAGCACCTGCCGTACCCCGTCGTGAAACGGGGGTCCGAAACGCCGGGCCGCGACATCGCCGCGGTGGACGTCGGCGAGAAGCTGCTGACGCCGCCGGAAATCAGCGCCCTGATCCTGCGTGAACTTCGCGAGCGGGCGTCGCGGCAGTTCGGCCGGGAGGTCCGCAAGGCCGTCATCACGGTGCCGGCGTACTTCGACGACGCCCAGCGGCAGGCGACCCGCGACGCCGGACAAATCGCCGGCCTCGAGGTGCTGCGGATCGTGAACGAGCCGACGGCGGCGGCACTGGCGTACGGGTTGGGGGTCCGCGGGCAACTGAGGGCTCGCGCCGTCGAGCGTCCGCCGGGAGCGGGCACGACGACGGATGGAAGTGCACCGGCCCGAGGGCGGGCCGGCTCGCCGCAGACACCTGACCCCGGGGCCGGCGACGACGATTCGTTGATCGCGGTTTACGACCTGGGCGGCGGGACGTTCGACGTGTCGATCCTGCGGCTCTGCGGGGGCGTGTTCGAGGTGCTCAGTACGCACGGCAACACGCGGCTCGGGGGCGACGACCTGGACCGCGAAATCGTGACGCTGATCTACAACGAGATCGAGCGGGAGTTCGGCATCAACATCGACTCGCCGGCGACGCAGCAGGGCATCCGCTCGCTGGCCGAGAACGTGAAGATCCGGTTGACCCCGGCGGAATCCGCGGCGGTCGAGGTCGATCTGGGCCGCGGCCGCGTCTACCGCCGGACAATCGCGCGGGCGGAGTTCGAGAGGCTGATCGCGCACTGGATCGACAAGACGCTGACCTCGTGCCGCCAGGCTCTGCGCGACGCGAAGGTCGCGGCCGGCGACATCCGCCAAGTGGTGCTGGTCGGCGGGTGCACGCGAATACCCTACGTGCGGCGGCGCGTCGAGGAGCTGTTCAAACGGGCGCCCTACACGGCCCTGAACCCCGACGAGGTCGTCGCCCTGGGGGCGGCGGTGCAGGCGGGGATCCTCGCCGGGCTGGAGAAGGACGCCCTGCTGCTGGACGTCATCCCGCTGTCGCTGGGCATCGAGACCATGGGCGGGGCGATGGGCAAGCTGATCCTGCGGAACACCCGGATTCCCTGCCAGGCCACCGAGCGGTTCAGCACGTTCGTGGACGGCCAGACCAACGTGAAGATCAACGTCTTGCAGGGTGAGCGGGAGCTGGCGAAGGACTGCCGATCGTTGGGCGAGTTCGAGCTGCGGGGGCTGCCGCCGATGCCGGCGGGGATACCCAAAATCCTGGTGACCTTCCTGGTCGATGAGAACGGCATCCTGAACGTGTCGGCCATCGAGGAGCGGAGCCGCAAGGCGACGAGCATTCAGATTGCGCCGACGCACGGCCTCACGCCGGAGGAGGTCCGGCGGATGGAGCTGGAATCGTACGAGCACGCCCGCGAGGACATGACCGCGCACCGGCTGATCGACTTGCGGAACCAGATCGCCTTCGACACCGCCAAAGCCGAGCAGATGCTGGCCAAGGTGGGCGACGAACTGGACCCGCCGTACCGGACGGAGATCGAGCAGGCGATGCGGGAACTGCGGCGGCTGGGCGAGACGAGCATGGACCCCGACGCGATGCATCGCGCGTTGAACGCATTTGACCGCAAGGCGGTGCAGCTCGCCGAGCGGGCGATCGTCAGCACGCTGCGGGCGGAGCCGTAGACGATCGGGGACGGGACGCGCAACCGATGAAGGAGACCTCATCATGGGCGGCCAGAACCCCTACATCGCGGACGCACAAGTCGAGCTGCCGACGCAGAAGTACCGCGTGACGTTCATGCCCATGAACGTCACCATCGAGGTGGATCCCGCCGAGTTGCCCTACGGCGACCACGGGCTGCCCGGCAGCATCCTGGACATCGCCCTGAAGCACGGCATCGAGCTGGACCACGCCTGCGGCGGCGTGTGCGCCTGCTCGACGTGCCACGTGATCGTCCGGCAGGGCCTGGACGCCTGCAACGAATCCACCGAAGAAGAGGAAGACCAGCTCGACGAAGCCTACGGCCTGACCGCCCAGAGCCGGCTGGGCTGCCAGTGCATCCCCAACGGCAAGAAAGACCTCGTCATTGAAATTCCGCAGTGGAACCGCAACCTGTCCCGCGAGGGCCAGCCGCAGGACTGATCGGAGATCCCCCGCAGGAGATTCGCGCATGGCCGGTCTGAAATGGACGGACACCGAGGACATCGCGATCGCGCTGTTTGAGAAGATGCCGACGGTCGACCCGCTCAGCGTGCGATTCACCGACCTGCACCGGTGGGTCTGCCAACTGGAGGATTTCGCCGACGATCCCAAGACCTCGAACGAGGCCAAGCTCGAGGCCA
>JACQVT010000063.1 GCA_016209665.1 Planctomycetota bacterium
ACTACACCGTGCGCGAGCCCATCGGCGTGACGGCCCACATCGCGCCCTGGAACTACCCGCTGAGGCTGGCGATGCGGAGCGTGGCCCCGGCCCTGGCGGCGGGGAACACCGTGGTGCTCAAGCCCGCGTCGGAGACGCCGATCACCGCGCTGTTCATGGGCGAGGTGATGGCCGAGGCCGGCATCCCGCCGGGAGTGTTCAACGTGGTGGCCGGCCGTGGATCGGAGGCGGGTCAGGCCCTCGTAACTCACCCGGACGTCAACCAGATCGCGTTCACCGGCTCGCTCGAAGTCGGCATCGAAGTGATGAAACAGGCGGCGAACAACGTCGTGCCCGTCACGCTGGAACTCGGCGGCAAGTCGCCGAACATCGTGTTCGCCGACGCCGACCTGGACGCGGCCATCGAAGGCACGATCAAGGCGATCTTCGTCAACGCCGGGCAGATCTGCTGCGCGGGAACGCGCCTGCTGCTCGACTCGTCGATCTACGACCGTTTCGTCGAGCGGCTCGTCGAGCGGACGCGGCGAGTCACGGTGGGCCCCGGGATCACGGACCCGGACATGGGCCCGCTGGTCTCCCAGAAGCAACAGCAGGTGGTGCTGGACTACATCGACCTGGGTCTGCGCGAAGGCGGCGAAGTCCTGACGGGCGGGCGTAAACCGGATCAGCCCGCCTGCCGCCGCGGGTGGTTCGTGGAGCCGACGCTGCTGCACA
Organism: Planctomycetota bacterium; assembly: GCA_016209665.1. Classification (GTDB taxonomy): domain Bacteria; phylum Planctomycetota; class Phycisphaerae; order UBA1845; family PWPN01; genus JACQVT01. The sequence goes on from JACQVT010000063.1 coordinate 715, forward strand.
AAGTGGCCAACACGGCCCGCGTCGCCCAGGAGGAGATCTTTGGGCCGGTGCTGACCATCATCCCGTTCCGCGGCGACGACGAAGCCGTTCGGATCGCCAACGAGAGCCAGTACGGCCTGGTGGCGGGCGTCTGGACGTCGAACCTCGACCGGGCTCACCGGACGGCAGCGCGGCTTCAGGCGGGCCAGGTTTACGTCAACGATTTCTTCAACACCCCGGTCGCAAGTCCGTTCGGCGGCTACAAGCGAAGCGGCTTTGGCCGGGAGCGCGGGCTCGAGGCACTCTACCACTATACGCAGACCAAGTGCGTGTGCGTGAAACTGAAGGAGTAGCCTATGCGTCTGAAGGACCAGGTGATCCTGATTACAGGAGCGGCGCGGGGCATCGGACTGGTATACGCCCAGCGGTGCGTCGACGAGGGGGCGAACGTCATAATCGCGGACATCGATGTGGGACACGCGGATCAGCCCACCTCCCCACACCCGGACATCCTGTTCGTCCGCACCGACATCACGCAGCCGGAGCAGACGGACCGGCTCGTGAGCGAGGCGGTCAAACGCTTCTCGCGGCTCGACTGCCTGATCAATAACGCGGCCCTGTTCACCGCGTTGAGGCGGCGTCCCCTGGAAGAGCTGACGGCGGAGGACTGGCAGCAGGTCCTGTGGGTCAACGTCATCGGGGCGTTCAACTGTATCAAGTCGGCCGTGCCGGTGATGAAGAAGGCCAAGAAGGGCAAGATCATCAACATCGCCTCGAACGTGGTTCACAAGGGGCTGCCCTACCTGCTCGCCTACGTCGCGTCGAAGGGGGCCATCGTGGCCATGACCCGGGCCCTGGCCCGGGAGCTGGGACCGGACGGCATCAACGTGAACGGCATCGCTCCCGGCTACGTGCTGCATGAAGGCACCGGGCCGACCGACGCCGGCCGCAACGAGCAGGTCGCGCGGCTGCGGTCGCTCGGCCGGACCGAGATGCCCGACGATCTGTGCGGCGCCATGGTGTTCCTCGCTTCTGCCGACAGCGACTTCGTCACCGGCCAGACCTTGGTCGTGGACGGCGGGGAGATCTTCGCGTGAGCGGGCCCTTCGCCAGCCTGCGCGACTACCTGAGTCATCTGGAAGCGGCGGGCGGCCTCCGCCGGGTCGAGTGCGCGGTCGACAAGGACCGCGAGCTGGCCTGCATCGCGCGGTGGGCCATGGAAGGCACACCCGAGGAGGAGCAGTACGCCCTGCGGTTCGGAAACGTGACCGGCTACCGCACGCCGGTGGTGGTCAACGTCTATGCCAACCACGCGCGGTACGCTGAGGTCCTGGACGTCGGCGTCGAGAGGCTGCTCGAACGTTGGGCGGAGGCGATGGCCGGCCCGCACCCCCCGCACCGCGTGGACTCGGCGCCGGTGTTCGAGGTATGCGACACCGAGCCGGACCTGACCACCCTGCCCATTCCGGTCTGGACGCCGGGCCGCGATGCGGGCCCGTACCTGTCGTCGGCGGTAGTCATTACCAAGGACCCCCAAACCGGCGTGCAGAACCTGGCAACGTACCGCATTCAGGTCCAAAGCCCGCGACGAGCGGGCGTTTTCTTTGGCAGCCGTCTCCAGCATGGCGCCCTGCACCACTCGGCATGGACGAAGCTGGGCCGGCCGACGCCAGTGGCGCTCGCTCTGGGTGTGCCGCCCGCGGTCCACTTTGCCGCGGCGGCCAAGACCGCGCCCGGCATCGACGAGATGACGATCGCCGGCGGGCTGACCGGCGCCCCCATCGATGTCGTTCAGGCGAGGACGGTCGACCTGGTCGTACCGGCCCAGGCTGAGTACGTGATCGAGGGCTTCATCCCCCCCGCCGCCGAGCAAATGGAGGGTCCGTTCGGCGAGGCGCTGGGATACATGAACGAGGCAGCTCCGGCGCCGTACATGGACCTGACCTGCATCTGCCATCGCGCCGACCCCATCTTTCACGGCTACGTGCAGCAGTTGCCGCCGTCCGACGGGCATATCGTGATGGAGATCGGCGTTCTGGGGCCGCTGTGGTATTACCTGACCCGCAAGCTCAAGCTCAAAGGCATCCGCGACATGGCGATCGCCCCCGGCAGTGCCGGCGTGGCCTGGCTGATCGTGCAGATCGAGGCCGGCCGCAGCGCGGAGGCGGACTCGATCGGACGGGTGCTGGCCCGGCTCAATTTCGGCCAGAAGTACATCCTGCTCGTGGACGAGGACATCGACATCCGCGACCCGCACACACTCAACTGGGCGATCAGCGCCCGCGTCGATCCGCACCGCGACATCACGCTCATCGACGACGTCAAGACCTGGCAGCTCGATCCGGCAGTGATGCGGCGGGCGGCCGGGCTCGGCGTGGTCGAGCCGCCCTATATCTGTTCGATGGCGGTGGTCAACGCGACCGTGCGCTGCCCGGTACCGGAGATCTCGCTGCCCAGCCGGCAGTTGATGGACAAGGCACTGGAACGCTGGCCGGAGACCCGCCTGCCGCCCATCCGCCCACGACAACGGATCAGACGGCTGCTGAATACCCACGGTGACTCTGGATAATGCTGGAAGGTCGCGACGCCGCGGCGGGTTGCTGATGGCAAGGATGCCGATCACTCAGGCAGAACTTCCAGGTCCTTGTGCATCATGAAATGGTCGTGGTTGGTGTCGCCGGGCGAGGTGCGCTTCCATCCAACTGCGGCGTAGACACGCTGGGCTCGTATGTTGTTCCGGTTAACCAGCCCACAAACGCGCCGGGCACTGCGCCGCCTCGCCTGCTCCTCCATGTCGAGCATGAGGTCGAAACCGATGTTGCCGAACCGGTAGTCAGCGTCTACGATCAATTGGGCGACGTACTCCGTTTTCCCGTCCAACAGACCATCTTGGGCTGCGAACGCCGACATCTGCTCCTTGCCTCCGCGGCCGAAAAAACGCGCCTTGATTCTGCGAACCAGAAACCTGTTCACATAGCGCCACAGCCGCGGCGAGGTCCAGATGCGCCACTTTAGGTGGCGAAGGGCGAGCGCGTGCGTCACCAGAGCGCTGGATTGATTCATCTTGGGTTGCGGCACGCTGAGACAGAAGCCCACCATCCGTCGGTCGGCCTTCAACATCGCAATGCGGCAGGCCATGTCGGCGCCGGCCGACAAGCATCGTTGCCTGAACGCCTCCTTGATGCAAGCGAGGCCCAACAAGACATCGACGCCGCCCTCCCACCAGCGCGAGAAGGCCCGGCTCAATGGATCAAGGAGGTCCTCGGAGAGGTCCACGATGTCGATCGGGTAGAGTTTCCTGTCGTAGACGGCCATCGCCAAGTGGTCCCTCTGCCGGTGGATCGATTGTAGTTAGCGCTCCAATTGCGGTCAACTTTGGTCCTTGCTGGACGCGATTACCCTGAGCTAGAAGACCGCTCTGACCCGTCAGCGGGCGGGAGGAATTCCGGATGAATGACGATGCGGGCCTTGACGAGGCGTTGCGGCGGATCTTCCAGCGGGTGTTCGAGATGCTCCCGCAGTCCATCACCGACGACACCCGGCGCGGGCAATCCGAGCGGTGGGACTCGCTGGGACACCTGGAACTGCTGGAGGCGCTGAGCCAGGAGTTCAAGATCGAGATCCCGCCCGAGGAGGCCCTGCAGATGGACACGTTTGCCGCGGTGAGGCAGACGGTGCGGCAGTTGCGCAGCCAGTGACGCCCCACGGAGGACGGCGTGTACCCGCGTTTGATCGAACTCGTCAAAGCCTTCAGCCACCAGCCGGTGCTGCTCATCGGCGATCTGATCCTCGACCGCTACGTGTACGGGGATGCCGACCGCATCAGCCCCGAGGCCCCGGTGCCCGTGCTCCACAAGCGAGGCGACGAAGACCGCGTGGGCGGCGCGGGCAGCGTGGCGGTGAACCTGGCCGAACTGGGCCTCGATGTGCTCTGCTGCGGCGTGGTGGGCCTGGACGACGCCGGCCACCGCGTGCGGGCGCTGTTGGAGACGCAGGGCATCTCCACCCGCGGAGTGCTGTCTCTGGCCGACCGCCCGACCACGACCAAGACCCGGTTCGTCGGCCTCGCCCAGCACCGCCACCGCCAGCAGCTCATCCGGGTCGATGATGAGGTGACGCGGCCTCTGACCGAGGCCGACACCGCCCGGTGCCTTGACATCGCCGTGCGGGCCATGAAGAAGGCGTCGATCGTCTGCCTGGAGGACTACGACAAGGGCCTGCTCTCCGCCGGCTTGTGTCAAAAAATCATCGAGGCCGCCGCCGCCGAGGGCAAGCCGGTGCTGGTCGACCCCGCCCGGCTGCACGACTACGGCAAGTACCGCGGGGCGACGGTGCTCACACCGAACCGTTCGGAATTCCAGTTGATCGCCGCTTGTCCCGACGTATCGCTCGACACCATCACGGCTCATGTTGAAGCCGCCATCGAGCGGTGCGACGTGCAGGGGATGCTGATCACGCTTGACCGCGAGGGCTGCCTGTTGGCCCTGCGGGGGAGCAAGCCCGTCCAGGTGCCGACGCGGCCGCGGGCGGTCTACGACAACACCGGCGCGGGCGACGCGGTGCTGGCCATGCTGGCGGCGGCCCGAATCGCGGGGGCCACCTGGGAGGAGGCGGCGTGGCTCACCAATATCGCGGGCGGGCTGGAGGTCGAGAAGTTCGGCTGCGTGCCCATCACCCGTGACGAGGTGCTGGCCGACCTGCGGCTGGCGGGGGCCCCCAGCGACACCAAAGTCCGCGACCTCGACGATCTGGCCATCGAGTTGAAGCTCCGCAAGAGCCGCGGCCAGACCGTCGCGTTCACCAACGGCTGCTACGACATCCTGCACGCCGGACACGTGCGGTTCCTCAACGAGTGTCGTCGCCTGGGCAACGTCGTGGTCGTCGGGCTGAACTCTGACGCCTCGGTGCGAGCCCAGGCCAAGGACGCCAACCGCCCCATCGTCCCCCAGGACCAGCGGGCCGAGGTTCTCGCCGCCCTACAGAGCGTTGACTACGTGGTGCTCTTCGACGAGCCCACGCCCGTGCGGGTGATCGA
>JACQVT010000333.1 GCA_016209665.1 Planctomycetota bacterium
ACGGGCGTCCCGGTGGTGGCCCTCGTCCGCAGGTCCAGGGAGATGGTCAGCCTGTTTGAGGGCACGTCCGGTGACCAGGCCCTGCTCCAGGTGTCGCTGACCACCGGACCGGACGGCAGCGCCCAAAGCTGGGTCCGCGTTCCGCCGGGATACCGGGTGGTCCATGCGATTCTCGGGCTGGCGCCGGCGTCGCCCGCGATCATCGATCCCAAGATCGACGTGGGTGCCGACGGCGCCGCGGAGTGGGCTTTCTCGGGTACTCTCGACAGCGGCGTCACGGTGCACGATCTGGAGGGAGGGTTCAACCTGTACCTTGAGACGCACGCCTCGGAACCAGGGAATATCGACGTGCCGGTCCGGGTCACGGCCGGCCCGGACCAAGTCCTCATCCTCAACGGCGTACAACTCTTCCTCGAGAACGACGTGCCGGGCGATTTCGATTTCGATCGTGACGTGGACGCGGACGACCTGGCCGTATTCGCCGCCTGCGCAACCGGACCCGGCATCCCGCAGTCCGATCCCGCCTGCGTCAAGGCCCGGCTGGACGGGGATGACGATGTCGATTCGGCCGATTTCGGCATCTTCCAGCGCTGCCTCAGCGCCGCGGACACGCCCGCGGATCCCGGCTGCGCCAACTGAGACCTCCGCTGGCCTCCCCCGCCGATCAAGGCAGCTCGCGCACGGCCAGGCGCAACTGTTGCCGTTCTGCTGCCGCTTGCCAAAGAAGAAATCAAGTCGCTCCGCCGACAACACAGAGCCCCGTCGATTCGGTCACCGACCCTCGGGGGCCACCAACGTTGGCCAGGTTATCCACCGGGGACCGTGCAGCGAGCCGCGGCGCGGCTGGAGGCGGGCGGGGGTCAGCGGTAACGTCCGGTCGAATACGAACATCCGCCTGGGGCCGCGATGCTGACTCCGGCCGAACCTCGTCCCGCGCGGGCCGACGGATTTCCACAGGTTCGACGACCACTCAACAAGCCATTCACAATCTGCGATCCGGCTACCGAACATAAACCGACCATTGCCAGACCAAAAATTTTTTCGCGTTAACTCATTTTTCTACTTGCACTTACCGGAACTTCGGTTATATGTAATTCAGAGCGTTCGCGTGGGTTTGCCCGAGGCCATCACTTCAAATCCGGCCAACGCGTGACAAGGCGCGGCACGGGCTCCGGGCAATCCTGAAGGGCGCGGGCGTTCGATGTTCGCAGGGATGCGGCGTCATGTTCCGGCACGGAGGCTTCCTTCCTTCGCCGGACACACGCTTTGAAAAGTGGGTTGGCACTGCGGGGATTTTTGCCTGCAAGCGTTCTTTCGCGGACAGGTCCCACCCGCGAAGGGTATGCCGTCCGCCACGGAGTGCAGGTGGCGGGATCAGCGGCACATCCGCCGACGTTTGCGGTGTTCCGGGAGGTCACGCATGAAGACGCAGACCGAGAAAGTGAAGGTCTCCAAGCCCGATCAAGAGCGGGAACTCGCCCAATTGTGGAAGCGGTTTCTGGCCACGCGGCGGGACGAGCTGCGCAACAGGCTGGTCGAACGGTACGCCTCTCTGGTCCACATCCAGGCGGCGCGGCTGTCCCGCAAGCTGCCCTCGCAGATCAGCTACGACGAGATCTGCAGCGCGGGCTACGACGGACTCATCGAGGCCGTCGAGAGCTACAACCCCGACCGCAAGACCAAGTTCGAGACCTTCTGTCAGCAGCGCATCATCGGGGCGGTGATGGACTGGCTCCGCAGCCTCGACCCGCAGTCGCGGACGGTCCGCAACTTCGAGAAGCGCCGCATGAACGTCCGCGAGATCCTCGACACGGAGCTGGGCCGCCCGCCCATGCACGACGAGGTCGCCAAGCGCATGGGGATCTCGCAGGACCGCTACGACCAGTTGTCGCGCATCTCGCAGCTCGGCCGCGAGGTCCACTTCTCGGCGATGGACCCGCGGCATCACGATTCGCGCGGGCGGTCGAACGACCGGGCCTGGGACATCGGGGACCCGGACCAGACCGACCCCTCGGCACGGATGGCCCGAACCATGCTCACCGAATTCATCACCCGCGGCCTGAGCCGCGAGGAACGGCTGGTGCTGATCCTCTACTACTACGAGGATCTGACCATGGCGGAGATCGGCGTGGTGCTCGACTTGTCCGAGTCCCGCGTCAGCCAGATCCACAAGGACGTCATCACCCGGCTGAGGCACCGCTTCAAGGGAAAAGTCGAGGGCGAGCTGGTCGCCTGACCGAATCGCCCTTCATCGGCGTTGGGGGTTGGAAGCACACCTCCGTGATGCGCGGGGGTCGGCGATTGAAGCTGACCCCTGGCCGAAATAGAATCCGGCCATGCCGCGCAACGTCCGCCTGCTAATCGCCTATGACGGAACCGATTTCCACGGCTGGCAGACGCAGCCGGGCTACCGGACCGTTCAGGAGATCATCGAGCAGGCGATCCGGCGGGTGGTACGGCACCAGGTGTGCCTGACCGGCTCGGGGCGGACCGACGCCGGTGTTCATGCCCGCGGGCAGGTCGCCAGTTTCGAGACCACCTGCGATATTCCCTGCCCGAACCTGGCCAAGGCCATCGGCAGCCGGCTGCCCAAGGACATTTCGATCCTGCGGGCGGACGAGGTGCCGGTCGGGTTTCGCTGCACCGCCGACGCGATCTCGAAGCTGTACCGCTACACGATCCACAACGCCCCCGGCCGGCCGGTCGAGCAGGCCCTCCAGCGGTATACCTACCACTTCTGGCATCCGCTCGACGAGCACCGGATGCAGCCGGCGGCGGACGTGCTCGTCGGGACGCATGACTTCGCCGCGTTTGCCAGCAAGGGCAGCGAGCGGGAGTCCACGGTGCGGACGATCCTGCGGCTGGAAGTCTATCGGCAGTACGATCAGTTGTTGCTGGACGTGGAGGGCACGGGGTTCCTGTACAACCAGGTCCGCAACATGGTGGGCACGTTGATCGAGATCGGCCGCGGGCACTGGGAACCGCAGCGGGCCGCGGAGATTCTGACCAGCCGCGATCGCTCGAAGGCCGGCCCCACCGCCCCCGCCCGCGGGCTGTGCCTCCAATGGGTGCGGTACGACCTGACACGGCCGGTTGAGTCGTATGCCAGGGTCGATCGCCAGGCCCGGTCCATCGTCGAGGTCCAGGCCGAGTCGGAGGTCGAATGATGGCCGAAGCGGGCGAGAGTCCATCCCAAAACCCTGAAATCCGACCGGCTGGAAGCCGGTCCCACACGGGTTTTGGGATGGGCACTAAGCCTCACGTCTGCCACATCATTACCCGGCTGATCGTCGGCGGGGCCCAGGAAAACACCATCCTGACCTGCCAGGGACTGCACGAGCGGGGCTGGCGGGTGACGCTCATCACGGGACAGGAGGCCGGACCCGAAGGGCACCTGCTGGATGAGGCTCGGCGCACCGGCTACGAAGTCATCGTACTGGACAGCATGAGAAGAGCGATCAACCCGATCGCCGATCGGCGAGCGCTTCTGGACCTGACCGACCTTCTCGCCCGGCTCCGGCCGGATGTCATCCACACGCACAGCAGCAAGGCCGGCATCCTCGGCCGATTCGCCGCCCGCAACCTGCGGCTCGGCGGCACCGCGGCCAAGCGGGGGACGCACCGCGCCCCCGTGGTCCTCCACACCATCCACGGCATGAGCTTCAACCGCACGCAGAGCTGGATGACGCAGGCGTGCTACCGGTTTCTCGAGCGTCAGGCCGCCCGGTCCACCGACTGCATCATCACCGTGGCCGACGCCATGATCGACCAGGCCGTCGAGGCCCGCATCGCCCCCCGCGAACGGTTCCGCACGGTCTACTCCGGCATGCGGACCGACTGGTTCTCGCCCGAGTTGTATGACCGCAGGGCGATACGCCAGGGCTGGGGCTTCACCGACGAGCACGTGGTCGTGGGCGCAATCGCCCGGCTGTTCCGCAACAAAGGCTACGAACAACTGATCCCCGCGATGGCCGATGCCGCCGCCCGCCGGCCTGAGTTGCGGTTCGTCTGGGTGGGTGACGGTGCGCAGCGGACGGACTACGAAGAGGAGTTGGAGTTCCGCGGTCTGCGGATCCGGACGCACCTGACCGGCCTGGTTGACCCCAGCCAGGTCGCCCGGACGGTCGCGGGCATGGACCTTCTCGTGCATGCCTCGCAATGGGAGGGCCTGCCGCGAGCCGCCGTCCAGGCCCTGCTCATGCGGGTGCCGGTGATCTCCTTCGACATCGACGGGGCGCCGGAGGTCGTCATCCCGGGCAAGACGGGCCTGCTCGTGCCGCTGAACGATGTGGACGGTTTGACCAACGCGATCGGCGAGTTCACCGGGGATGCCGACCGCCGGCGTGCCTACGGCCAAGCCGGCCGCGAACGATGCCTCCACCAGTTCGACTGGCGGCACATGGTGGAGGAAATCGAGAAGCTCTACCGCGAACTGCTCGCGAACCAACCGGTGAAGTGGAGGGTGTGATAGAGAGTTGTGGTGGTCGTGTGGCCCAGCCGCCTTCGGCTGGGTTTACCGGGGCTCCGGATGCACAGCCGAGGGCGGCTGTGCCACAATTCGTCGCCGCGCGCTGAAGTGGGCTACGTCGTCGGGGACATGCGCGCCTCGGTAGGCCAGCGTCGGAGACACCATCGCGTGAACATCCATTCACGCCGTGGCCATGGCGACGATCTTGTCGAAGGCGGCTTCGTCGCAGATGGCCAGTTCGCTGAGCATCTTGCGGTTGAGGATGATCGAGGCTTTGCGCAGGCCGGCCATGAACCGCGAGTAGCTGACGCCGCGGGCCCGGCAGGCAGCGGTGATCCGAGTGACCCACAGCGATCGGTAGTCGCGCTTCTTGCGCCGCCGGTCGCGGTAGGCCGTCACCCCGGCCCGCATCACCGCGTGGATCATCGTGCGCGTCTGCTTGCTCCGCGACAGAAAGTAGCCCTTGGTCGCCTTGCGTAGTCGGCGTTTCTTGCGGGCGGTCGCGGCGCCCGAGGTCGCACGTGGCATATCCAATCTCCTGGCCGTTCATCCCGCCGCGGGCGGGGGTCCAATCAGGCTCCGGCTCTCTCATGTTCGCCGGCACAACGGGTCGTACAGATTCCGGCTGGACCTCGTGGCCGCGATGGTAGCGTCCGGCGCCTCGCCGGACGTCTTCTGTTGTCGAACGGCCGGCGAGGGCGCCGGCCGCTACTACACCACGCACGGGATCGAACCGGGACTCACATCGGACCGGCAGGATGCCGGTCCCACACGGAGTACCGGCCAGGCGCCGGTGCCACAGAAATCAGCCGACGCCCAGCGCGGCGCGGGCGGCCCTGGTCTCGGCCTTGGGCAGCAGGCTGCCCGCTCGCAGGCGGCGGCGGCGCTTGGCATTGCGGCCGCTCAACAGGTGCCCGGTGAACGCCTTTCGGCTCCGCTTGACCTTGCCCTTGGCCGTCACGCGCACCCGCTTGGCGAGCCCCTTGTGCGTCTTCTGCTTCGGCATCGAATGTCCTCTTCCTGCCGCTGGTCGTCCAGTCAGGATACAGAATCCTTTATCATATCGGTTGTCGGCCCGGACGCAAGATCAGTGGCGAATCGAGAAGCGGTCGAAGGTTCCGGTCGCCGGCCGCTCGTCGGATGTAGTCTCGTTGATGTACCCCGCCATTTCCCTTACCACCCCCGCCAGGAAGGCCCTGACCTCGTTCCTCGACCCTTCGGCGACGACCTCCACCCGCCCATCCGCAAGGTTGCGGACGTAGCCCGTCACGCTGAAGCCACGGGCGAGGCTCACCGTCGTGTACCGGAACCCCACGCCCTGGACG
>JACQVT010000334.1 GCA_016209665.1 Planctomycetota bacterium
CCAACCGGGAGTTCAACCGGGCCAAGGCCACCTTCGACCACCTGGGCGCCGGCGATCGCATCTATCTTGTCGAGGCGGGTGAGGATGCCGGCCCCGGCACGGACGAGGCGTTGCTGGCGTTCTTGCGGGCACTCGGCATCGGCGAACCGCTCAGGGCCGCCGGCGCCGCGCCGCGGGACCGCCGCGGGGACTACGACCCCCGGCCTCGGCTGCACCGCCAGTTCGATCAGCTCGCCGAGTACACGCAGCGACTGCTCCGCGAATCGCAGCATCGTCGCCGTGAATTCTGGGCCAGGGCCGGCTCGTCATCCATTGCCAAATGGCCCGAATCGTGCCGGTGGTACCGAGAATACCTGCACGACGAGGTCATCGGCCGCTGTGAGCCGGCCAGCCTGCCGCCCGGTCCGCGGACGCGCCGAATCCTCGACGAACCCCGGTTTATCGGCTACGAGGTGATGCTCGACGTCTGGCCGGACGTGTTCGCCTGGGGCGTGCTGCTGGTGCCCAAAGACCTCGAGCCCGAGGAGCGCCGGCCGGTCGTCGTCTGCCAGCACGGGCTGGAGGGCCGGCCCGACCCGGTGGTCAACCCGAGGACCCAGGGCCTGTACAACTCGTTCGGAGCCAAGCTGGCCGACGAGGGCTTCGTGGTGTTCGCCCCGCAGAACCCGTACATCGGCGGCAATGACTTCCGCGTCCTGCAGCGCAAGGCCAACCCGCTGAAGCAGTCGCTGTTTTCGGTCATCACCCGCCAGCACGAACGGATTCTGGAGTGGCTTTCATCCCAGCCGTTCGTCGACGCGAAGCGGATCGGGTTTTACGGCATTTCCTACGGCGGCAAGACGGCCATGCGCGTGCCCCCCCTGTTGCCTCAGTATGCCCTGGCGATCTGCTCGGCCGACTTCAACGAGTATGCCTACAAGGTCGCGAGCAGCGACTACCCGTTCGGCTTCATGTTCGTGCACGAGTACGAAATCCCGGAGTTTGACTTCGCCAACACGTTCAACCACGCCGAGCTGGCCGGCCTGATCGCCCCCCGGCCGTTCATGGTCGAGCGAGGTCACGGCGACGGGGTGGCCCCCGACGAGTGGGTCGGCTACGAATACGCCAAGGTCCGCCGGCTCTACGCGGGCCTGGGTATCCCCGACCTGACGGAGATCGAGTTTTTCAGCGGGGGACACGAGATCCACGCCGTCGGGACCTTCGCGTTCCTGCGCAAACACCTGAACTGGCCCGCCGCCCGATCGCGTTGATGGACCCAATCAGAGCCCGGAGCGCGAGCGACGGCTTGTTCCTTATCAGAGCCCGGAGCGCGAGCGACGGGTTGTGCCGCCGTCAACGGAACATACGTCTCCGTGGCAACCCACTCGCTTGCGCTCGGGGCTCTGACAGCCCGGGTGGCCGGCGGCGACATTCATGCCACGCGGATTTGCGGCCAGGGCGGGCAGAGCGAGTCGATGGCCGGCAGGAAGAAGCCGCGGGCGACCACGTCCCAACTCATCTTCGACGCCAGTTGGTAGCCGCGTTCCAGCAGGCTCCGGGCGGATTCCTCGTCGGTGGGCAGGGCGTCCATCAACCGCGCCGCAACGTCGGCGGCGACCCGCACCTCGTGCTCGTGGCGGTCCCTGCGGGAGATCGCCAGCCAATCGCGTTCAGTGCGGTACTCGAGCCGAGACTTGTCGTACTCGGCGACGATCAGGTTGGGCGGATACACTCCGCCGGTGAGGCGCTGGAGGAGGCCCGTGCAGCCGCACACCCGCGACACCACGCAGATCCCGCCGTAGGTCAGGGGCTCCAGGTGGGCGATGCCGAACGGCTCGTAGACGCTCTGTCCGAACTCGACGTCGCTGCCGCGGCGCACGTCCAGCAGCGCCATGTCCGCCGGCATGAGACGGCCGCACAGATCCCGGGACCAGCCGAACTGGTTCACGAACACGACCTTGATCTGCCGCGACCGGGCGTTGAGCTGCTGCACGCCGGTGTAGTAGATGGCCTCGCCGTAGGACAGGTCGGGATCCTTCTCGCGGTGGGCCAGGGGCCAGCCCCATTCCTGCTCCATGCGGGCGACCTCCTCCGGCCCGCGCTGCGGCATCTCGGTCGACAGCACGAACAAAACGGCCGACTTGCCCTGCCGGCGGAACATCGGCTCGAGGTGCTCCAACACGCGGAGATCGCGCCACAAGCCCTTGCTGGTGATGTTGCGGGTCACGTGGGTGAAGACGTAGTCGGGCCGGTCGCCGAGCAGCGATTGGGCGTAGGCCCGCAGGCGGTCACGGCTCTCCTGGTGCTGTTCGAGCGTGATCCGCTCGGCGGGGATGCCGTTGTAGGCGATCTCGATGTCGGCCTCGGCCATCTCGGGCCCCAGGAAGCGCAGCTCGCGCTCCACGTAGTCGCCGACGGCCAGAATCTTGTCGCAGTTCGCCGCCGCCTTGACGAGCACGTGGCGATAGTAGTGGTCCTGGGGGCCGAACACGTCGTCGAGGTACCGGCCGTGGGCCAGGGCGTCCTCCAGGACGTTGTAGAACGTGAGGTCGTGCCCGGGGTGGTGTTCGACGATGGGCCGCACCGTCGCCACCTCGTGGGCATGGAAGATGGTGCGAAACGCCCCGCTCTCGTCCCAGCGGGTGGCCAAGACCGTGGGCAGGCCCATCCATTCATGGGCCACGATGACGCACTGGCGAGGCCTCGCTGCCGCCCCCAGAGCGTGCAGGGCAGCCAGGGCCGGCTGGGCCAGCTTGACGTACAGGTCGTATTCCCACGAGTGCTCGTACTTCAGCGAGTCGATGCCGAACGCTTCCCACAGTCCGGCCTTGAATTCGTTGGCCTTCCTGAGGTCCATCCGCGACACGTCGATCAGGACGACCTCCGGCGTGACCCGCCCTGCGTTGTGGGAATTGTTGATCGCCACGTGGCCGTAAACGATCTCGACGTGAAACTCCCGGCGGACGTGGGCCAGGGCCTCGGCCACCTGCGGCTGGCGGACCAGGCCGTCGATGCTGCTGTACAAGACCTCGCCGCACTCCCCCAGCCGCGACTCGCCCCCGCCCTCGGACGGGAACAGCGGCCCGATCAGGATCGTCCGCAACTGGCTGGTACGGTAGGGTTCGCTGGTGAGCAGGCCCTCGAGGACCGCTCCGATGCCGCCGACCTTATAGACCGCTTCGTGCGTGATGTGGGCGACGGTGCGCGCCTGGCTGCTCGGCAACAGATGACTCATATGCGCTCCGGACGCTGGGTCCTTGCGGTACCTCCCTCACTTGACCACAATCGAAGTATACGATCTTCCCCCGACAGCGTCGACCGCCCGCATCCGATAAGGGGCTGTGGGGCAGATTTCCCCCCGCGTCAGGCACTTCGCCTCCGGCTTTTCTTGAGGACCATGCCGCTGAGGTCCACCAGTGACCCGTTATTGGCAGCCGGTGGGACGGCGGCCGTCTTCATCAGCCGCAGCGAGCGATTCCGATCGCGCTGGAGGTAGTTCTGCGACCGCGTCTCGCCCTCGGCCGTCACGTAGACCGCCCGCCGGTCCCCCACCACCGGGCACTCCATCTCGCACAGCCCGCATCCGATGCACAGCTCGGTGTCGATCTTGGGCACCTTGAACTCGAGGTTGACCTCGACCACTTCGCCGCGGACCGGGTCCCTGACGAACCGCGACCCGTTGGCCAGTTCGCCGATGGCCGGGTCCAGCTCGCCGATCATGAGCGTGTCGACGTCGTTGCCGAGGATCCGGTGCGTCTCGCTGGTGCCGTCGCGGTGGATGACGCGGACGTGGTAGCTCGTCGTCTGGTCGCCCTTGAACTCACCGGGGCGGAACGTCGTCGCCTCGCCGAACGCCAAGCCCGGCGGCGGATACTCGGCCAGGGTGACCGTGGTCGCGGTCGCCGACGTGACCTGCTTTTTCCCGTCGCGGACGAGCAACTGGCGATATTCCGAATGGATCGCCTTGGGCGAGGTCGGGCAGACCTCCTCGCACACCACGCAGGGGATGTTCTTGGACCACGGCAGGCAGCGGCCCAGGTCGTAGTGGGCGGTACCCAACTTGACCGGGCCCTGATCGGCGTACTTGCCGTAGCCGAGCTTCTCCTCGATGGTCAGGCGCTGGATGGCGCCGGTGGGGCAGACTTGGCCGCAGGCCGTGCAGTTGAGCTGGCAGAAGCCCATGCGGAAGTTCATGATGGGCGTCCACAGCCCCTCGAGGCCCGCCTCGAACATCGCCGGTTGCAAGACGTTCGTCGGGCAGACGCGGATGCACTGGTCGCACTTGATGCACCGCTCGAGGAACTCCAGTTCCTCGACCGAGCCCGGCGGCCGCACGACCTTAGTCGAGAAATCCCGCGTCGACCGGCCCGACAGCTTGGTGAACGGATAGAACAGGACGCCGGCGACCGCCGCGTAGATCGCCCGCCGCCGCGGGAGGTCCGGCCAGGCGATCTCGTGCTTCTTTTGGGGCAGCAGGGCGAAACTCAGGGCGTCGTGCGGGCAGTCCTCGATGCAGTTGAAGCAGACGAAGCATTCGCTCTTGCGGAGTTGCGTCTGCGGGTCGCTGGCCCCCTCGCAGCTTTGCAGGCACAGGTCGCAGTCGGTGCACTTGTTGGGGTCGCGCTCGATCCGCCAGACGGCGAACCGGCTCAGCACGCCCAGCATCGCTCCGAGCGGGCACAGCACCCGGCAGAAGAACCGCGGGATGATCAGGTTCATGCTCACCAGGAACAGGATCAAAAACCCGATGACCCAGGCAAGCTGATGCACCTTGGGGTCGCCCACCGCCTTGGCGACCGGCTCGGGCAGGTTCAGGGCCGGCAGCAGCGAGGTCGTGAACGACCGGTGCAGCAGGCAGATGGGGTCGAGCAGACCGATCTGCAGGCTGCCGAACACCGCCGCCACGATCATGCCGATGAGGACGTAATACTTGACCTGGTAGAGCTTACGGTAGCGGTTGGACTCGATGCGCTGCTTGGCGCCGCGGGTGTTGAACACCCAGCCGACGAATTGGTGCATGATGCCGTAGGGGCAGATCCAGTTGCAGAAGAAGCGGCCCAGGAACAAGGTGGGGATCAGCAGCAGGAGCGACCAGCCCAGGCCCTTGTAGACGGTGTGCGTGGTGATGGCGGTCGCCATGGCCACCAGCGGGTCGACATCGAGGAACTTGCTGACCCAGAACTTCAGCGCTGGGGCGTCCTCCAGGTGGGCGAACGTCGTGACGAAGACGAACGTCAGGAACAGCGCCATGACGACCGTCTGAACGATGATCCGTACCGTGGTAATCCGCATAGCGTGCGACTGCCCAACGAGCCCCGCGGGTCGCCTCGTCGATTCGCCGCGGCGAGTTGATCCCCGCGCATCGGTTCATCTCCGCAGTACCGGCGACCCGGTCGGAACCATTATATCGTGTCCTTCCGGCAAGCCTGCATGAATCAGCGTGAGGCATTTGGTATCGTCGGCCGTTGCCGCGAGGCGGCATGGAGGACGGCCGATGAGAACCGGAGCGACGCAG
>JACQVT010000335.1 GCA_016209665.1 Planctomycetota bacterium
GCAACAGCCTGCGGGCCCTGGTCAAGTACCTCGACAACGTCAGCGACGAGGCGATCGTCGGCCTCAACATCCCCACCGGCATGCCGCTGGTCTACGCCCTCGACAAGGAGCTGCGGCCCATCAAGAGCGAGTACCTCGGCGACCCCGACAAGGTCAAGGCCGCCATGGCCGCCGTCGCCAACCAGGGCAAGGCGAAAGCGTAGCCCGACGGGAATCGGGGTTCGGGCTTCGGGACTCGGGACCCAGGGCTCGGGAATGGAGAATTGAGAGTGGAGAATGGAGACCGGGCGGGGGTACTTTGTTGTTCGTGGTTCGTGGTTTGTTGTCTGTAGCCGGTCGGGTTCAACGTGCTGCGTACAGCGCACAACGCACAACGTGCAACGTGCAACACACAATATACAACAGACAGTTCCGGCAGGTCGTTGACCTGCCCTACGGGGCGCGTCTGGTCTCGCTTATGGCGCTTACGCTGCTCGTCGCCGGATGCCCGGAAGGCCAGACGCAGTGGGGCGGGCGGCAGGAGCCGGGGCCGAGTGGTGGGGGCACGAGCAGCGGGTATCGGCGCGGGCCGGGGCTGCCGCGGCCGGAGCCCGAGCCGCCGCCCCCGGCGCTCAAGGATGTTTGGCCGCCGCGGGCGATCTGGGTCGCCCGCATGACCTACCGTACACCCGACGACGTCGTCCGCGTGATGGACAACTGCTGCCGGGCCGGCTTTAACACCGTGCTGTTCCAGGTCCGCGGCGAGGGCACCGTCTATTACCCGTCGCGGATCGAACCCTGGGGCGGCGAGTACGCCAACGCCCCGCCGAACTTCGATCCCCTGGCGGTCGCCTGCCGCGAGGCTCACCGGCGCAAGATGGCCCTGCACGCCTGGATGAACGTCATGCCCGCGTGGAGGGGCGATCGCCCGCCGACCAATCCCCGGCAACTGTACAACGCGCATCCGGAATGGTTCTGGTACGACCCGCAGGGCCACCGCCAGCCGCTCGGTGAGTTCTACCTCAGCCTCAACCCCTGCCTGCCCGACGTGCGGCAGTATCTCGCCGCCCTCTCGCGGGAGATCATCACGCGGTATCCCGTCGACGGGCTGCACCTGGACTACATCCGCTTTCCGATGGACGAAGTGAGAAAGGGCGTCGATTACCCCTATGATCGGCACACGCTTGCCCTGTACCGGGAGGCGACGGGCCTGCGACCGCAGGACAACACCGCCGCCTGGAACCGCTGGCGCACGGAGCAGGTGACCGGCCTCGTCCGGGAGATTCGCGCGATGCACAAGCAGGCCCGGCCGAATCTGCTGCTGACCGCCGCGTGCGGGCCGGACCTGGTCGAATTCAAACAGCGGTACTTCCAGGACGGCGCCGCCTGGCTGCGCGTCGGCCTGGTCGATGCGGTGTTCGTGATGAACTACAACACGAGCACGGCGGCGTTCCGCAAACGGCAGGACGCCTGGCGGCAGGCGGCCGGCGGACGTATGGTCGTGGCCGGCATCGGCGAGTACATGCACAAGGACGACCAGACCACGACCGAACAACTCCGCCTGGCCAAACAATGGGCCCGGGGCTTCGCGCTCTTCTCCTACCAGTCGCTGTTCACCGGCGAACCCGCCAAACAGCGCCGCCTGGCGGCACTGGGCGCCCTGATCGCCGGGCGATGATATTCGACGGACCGCTCAGACGCGCAGGAAATTCGCGAGGAGCTTGTATCCCTCGGGCGTCAGGAAGCTCTCGGGGTGGAACTGGACGCCCTCGATGGGCAGGGTCTTGTGGCGGACCGCCATGATCTCATTCTCGGGCGAGTCCACGGTGCGGGCCGTGACCTCAAGTTCGCTCGGCAGACTGGCCGGCTTGATCACCAGTGAGTGATAGCGCGTGGCCGTGAACGGGTTCGGCACGCCGGCAAAGATCGTCTTGCCGTCGTGCTGGATCTCGCT
The DNA here is from genome assembly GCA_016209665.1 of Planctomycetota bacterium. Classification (GTDB taxonomy): domain Bacteria; phylum Planctomycetota; class Phycisphaerae; order UBA1845; family PWPN01; genus JACQVT01. Next base: position 1,934 of record JACQVT010000335.1, read on the forward strand.
GGTCTTGCCGTGCATGAGCCGGTCGGCCCGCACGATCTCGCCGCCAAACGCAAACCCGATCGACTGATGGCCGAGGCACACGCCGAGGATGGGCACCTTGCCGGCGAAATGTTTGACGACCTCGACGCTGATGCCCGCCTCCCGGGGCGTGCAGGGCCCCGGGGAGATGATGATGTGGTCGGGCTTGTCGGCCTCGATGCGGTCGAGTGTCACCTGGTCGTTGCGATAGACCTGCATCCGCTGCGTGCGATCCAGTTCGCCAATCCGCTGGACAAGGTTGTACGTGAAGGAGTCGTAGTTATCGATGAGGACGATCATGGGCACCAGAGGGTACGGACGGCCTCAGGGGAAGTCAAACATGTGGTGCACCGCACGATTGTGTGGACCTTCCTGCCGCGAGTTTCGCCCCCCTGATGGGGAGAATCCCCCAGCGGTACGGGTGAGGGGCTGGGTGTTTTTGCCCGCTATTCGGTCATGTTAACCCCGAGCCGGGCGTCATCATCGCTCCCGATGGCTCTGTCGACGGATTTTCGGTCTGAGTTGCCCTCGAAAGAGGAATTCGAGGCGGATCGGGGCGGTTTGTATCGGCAGTGGCACGCCCGATGCCTGATTTGTTGGCAGGCCGGATAAAGGCCACCGTCCATGGCGGGCCGGAGTGACCTTTCTGTCGTTCTGGGGAGATGGGCACGAAAGGGATCGTCGGCCGGCTGTGGATTTTCGTAACGTGAAGGGCTGCGGGTTGGGGAGAACTCGCAGCCCTTCCGGCTTTCTGCGCACCCGCGACTCCGGCCGGCTCGCCGGTCATAATCGATTGTGGATTTTGGAGTTGCGATTTTGGATTGAAGAGATCCGCAATCCAAAATCCAGACTCACTGCCCCACGCGTTCGCCGGATGCGCGGGGATCAACCCCGCGGCTCGTCGCGGATCCCCGCGCCTCAAGCCCCATGCCTCAAGCCCCAAGCCTTCTCCTCCTATGCGGCGCGGCTCCGCAAGGGAGGGTATAAGAGGTGGAGCCGCAACTGCCCAGACGGCAGACGGTTGTCCGCGGATGGGTGCGTCGGGGCGGGAACCACCCGGATGTTGATTTAAGTACTTGCCCGATTTAGACTTGCCCACCGTCGATCGACAGTGGATCAGCTCCCGGGCTCGTTCATCCGGCGATGCCCCCAGCCGATGGCCCGATGACCTTCCGGGTGAGCACGTCACGGCTGGCCATCACAAGCGGATTGCCCGGGCGAAGGTTATCGGAACTGGCGAGCCGATGTAGGTGCATAGCGATCAGCGAGCCTGACAGAGAAGCATGGAAGGCGGGGTGGAGGCCTGACCGGGGATGGAAGAAAGGCGGGCTGGAAGCCCGCCCCCCAATGATGCGGTTGCCGGGGTCGAGCAGGGTTTATGGCGACGTTCACGTACAGGGCGAAGACCACCGGGGGCCAGACGGTCAGCGGCGTGCTGACCGCCGAGAGCCGCCAGGCGGCGCTGCGGACGCTCGATGACCGGGCGCTGTTTCCGATCCTGGTGAACGAGGGCGGCAAGGCCGACCGGCCGACGTTCACCGGCCGCCGCAAGCGGATCAAGCTCAAGACGCTCACCACGTTCTACAGCCAGTTGTCGGATCTCCTGCGGGCGGGCGTGCCGGTGCTGCGGTCGATCGACGTGCTGGCTCGGACGGCCTCGAACCCGTTGCTGGCGGAGATCCTCAAGGAAATCTACACCGACGTGTCGGGCGGGCAGAGTTTGGCCGACTCGATGGTCAAGCATCCGAACGTTTTCACCGACCTGGCGGTGGCGATGGTGCGGGCCGGCGAGCAGGGCGGGTTCCTCGAGGACGTGCTCGCCCGCATCGCGATCTTCACCGAGCGGCAGGACGAGCTGCGGAACAAGCTGATCGGCTCGATGATCTACCCGTGCGTGCTGCTGGTCGCGGGCATCACGGTGGTGACGCTGCTCATGCTGACGGTCGTGCCGAAGATCCGCGGTTTTCTGGAGAAGGCGGACAAGCCGTGGATCACGACGGTGTTGTTCGCGACGTCGGACTTCCTGCAGCACCAGGGTCATTACGTGCTGGGAGCCGTCGCCGTCGTCGCGATCGTGGCCACGCCGTTGCTGCGAAGCGAGCAGGGACGGCTGGCCTGGGACCGGTTCAAGCTGAAGGCCCCCGTGGTGGGGCCCGTGGCCCTCATGGTGTCGGTGTGCCGGTTCTGCCGCATTCTGGGCACCATGCTGCACAACGGCGTGGCGATCCTCCAGGCCCTGAAGATATCGAAGGACTCGGCGGGCAACCGCATCCTGGCCGACGAGATCAACAAGGCGGCCGACAACGTGCAGCGGGGTGAGCCCCTGGCCGGGCCGCTGGGCGCGTCGGGGCTGTTCCCGGCCGACATCGTCGACATGATCGCGGTGGCCGAGGAGAGCAATAACCTGGAGAACGTGCTCGTGCAGATCGCCGACTCGAACGAGGCCCGCACCGCCCGGCAGATCGACGTGGCGGTGCGGCTGCTGGAACCGGTGATGCTGCTGGTGATGGCCCTGGTGGTGTTCATGATCGCGATGGCCCTGCTGGTGCCGATTCTGCGAATGTCGGCGGCGAACGCGTAGGAAGTGAGAAGTGAGAAGTGAGAAGTGAGAAACCTAAAACCGATCGTGACCGGCGGGTGCCGGATTAGAAACTGGTGACTGGCCGACGAGAGGCCCGGAGAAGTGTGTGGCAAGAGCAGGAGTAGCGGACATGCAAACGAACGGAACCAAGCGGAACAGGCGGCGGGATGGCTTCACGCTGCTGGAAATCCTGGTGGTGGTCGCCATCATCGCCCTGTTGGCGGCATTCGTGGTGCCGAGCCTCATCGGCGTCCAGGGCAAGCAGGAGATCAAGCTGACCGAAGCGTTGATTTCCAACAGCGGGCCGATCGCCATGGCCATCGACACGTTCCGGCTCGACGTCGGTCGGTATCCGAAGGAACTGAGTGAGTTGACGCAGACGCCCGACGACGAGGAGGAGGCCAAGAAGTGGAGCGGGCCGTACATCAAGGACCCCACGAAGCTCAAGGACGCCTGGACCCATGACATCAAGTACGAGGCGCCGGGCAAGGTGAACGAGGGGTTCTACGACCTTTGGAGCATGGGCCCCAACGGCCAGGACGGCGACGACGACGACATCACCAACTACACGAAGCAATAGCGCTTCGGCTGGACTCGACGCCATGATGCCCAGACGCGCGCTGACGCTGGTGGAACTGATCGTGGTGATCCTGCTCCTGGGGCTCATCATCGGGTTCCTGTATCCCGATCTGGACAAGCTGTTTAGGGCCCGACGGATGGAGGAGTCGGCCGATGGGCTGCGCTCGCTGCTGGTCATGGTTCGCTCGCGGGCGATGCACGAGGGAATCCGATACCGGGTCCAGATGCCGGGCACGCCCGACCCGCTCGACAAACACGCCGAGAAGGAGGTCGACGTCCCGATCGAAACCGTGCAGCCGGAGGTGTTCCGGCAGGATCGGCCGATCGACTTCCCCGACTCGTTCGTCAAGATCGACGAGGAGTGGACGCAGCAGAAGATCCTGCAGGACGGCATCCGTTGCGTGGCGGTCTACTACGGCACGAACTTCGACGAGACCCAGGGCTGCCCGATCGTGGGCCCGGCCATCACCGAGACCAAGTGGGAGTTCGTGGCGGTGACGTTCAACCCGGACGGCACGTGCGACGCGGCGACGTTCCGGCTGACCGACCTGCCCCACGACGTCGACGCTTCGAGCATCGCCGCCAACCGCGTGCTCGACCTGATCGTCGACGGGCGGACCGGCCAGACGTGGTTCCAGCGGGCGTTCCTGATCGAGGAGAAGAGGGTGATGGAGGAATACCACGCCTCGCCGATCCTCCACATGGATTTCAACCAACCCGAGCCGATCACCGAGGCAAACATCCTGACGATCCACGTCGATCAGCGCGGGATTCCCACGAGCCGCAAACCGGCGGCGCAAACGTTTGAGCAGTCGAGCGGACAATAACGATGCGAACGGGTACCTCCAGTCTGGTCTGCACGACGCGCGGAAGCACTGATGCGCGATGGAGCCCCGCGCTGCCCGCCGGGGTTCGGGGGCGATGGGGGACCACGGGGGCGCATTCACGGTGCGGGACGGCGCGGGGCGGGATCGTCCTGCTCGAGGTGCTGATCTCGGTGGCCCTGCTGGTGTTCGGACTGTCGGTGGTGGGGCTGCGGGTGACGA
>JACQVT010000341.1 GCA_016209665.1 Planctomycetota bacterium
CCACTGCGGTGAGCGGCCGGGCCGCCCCCATCAGAGCAGCTTCCACCCTTGACACGCCGGGGTCTCGGACGCGACAAGGAGCGGCGGAGCCGCCCGGCGTGTCAAGGGCCACCTCCTGCCGCTCGCCACCCGCCGCGGCGGGTAAACTCAGTGGAAACACGGTCAGCCGAACCCGGGCCTGGTCGCCTTTGCGGGCCGGCGGATCGGGACCGCAGCGCACGGCCCGGTAGGTGTCGCCGGTGCTGGAGCGATTGATGAACTCGCGTATCTCATAGCGGCTGCCGATCCGATGGCCCGCCGGCCAAGCATCCGCAGGCGGGGCGCCACGGGGAGCACGGCCAACCGAACAACGACGAACCCAGGTGTACAACCCGCCCAGCGGTTCGCTCAGCCACTTGGGCAGGTTGGCCAGGGCCTCGCCGGGCAGCGGCGGCGGAGCCCCCGGCGAGGCCTCCTCGTGGGCCGCCAGCGCCTCCAGATACTTCGTAGTGGCCGCGGCCCGCAGCGCACCGATCCGGACCTGGCAGGCTGCAAGCTGTCGAGCGACGTACTGGCGGATGCACTCGCGAGCCTGGGCTGCGCCGGCCTGGGCAGGCGGGCAAGACGGGCCCTGGCGGGCCAGGATTTGCTCCCAGATCCGCACCGCGTCCGGAATCTCATCGGAATCGGCGATCTGCTTCGCCGTCTTCAGGTCGGGCAACTCCTTGACCAGGCAGGCGGCGATGTCCAGAGCAGCCTGGCTCTGGGCATCGAGTCCGGCCTTCAATCCTCTGGCTTGACTCAGAATGGCCAGGGCATTGCCCGCGAGTGACGCCGCTTCATCGAACTCGCCGCTGGCCCTTGACGCGCCGGGCGGCTCCGCCGCTCCTTGTCGCGTCCGCGACCCCGGCGTGTCAAGGGTGGCCACCAACTCCATCGCCCGGTGGCAGTCCTCCCGGGAGGTCCGGACGGCGACCTCCAGCTTCTCGGTCTTCATCCGGATGACCGCGATCAGATTGGCGGCGGCGAGCCGGGCGTCGTCGTCCGCGTCCGGATGATGGAGGATCTGTTCGGCCAGGATCTTGGCCTCGGGCACGGAGTCGGCCTCATACAGGGCCCGGGCCTGGGCGGCCTGGGCGCGCAGCGATTGCCGCAGGGCCTCCCAGGCCCTCTCGACCGCCTCGGCCAGCGCGGCCGCCTGCTGGGCGATGGAGGCTTCCGGGAACGTGCCGTAACGCTCAGCCGTCTTGCGGGCCTCGCTCAGGCGGCCGCGTCCAGCCTTCGGAGCCGAGCCTGCTCCGGCCTGTGCCGAGGCCGCCCAGCCGGTCTTCGACCCTGAGTGCTCAGACCGAAGGGGGGCGGCTGGGCCACAGGTCTCCTGGGCCGCCGCCAGTTCCGCCCGCGCCGCCTGGATGATCCGCGACCGCTCCTCAGCCGCCCGCTCCCGCAGGTTCGTGGCCAGGTAGACCTGGTCCGCCGAGCCGCCCTGCGGGGCCAGCTCGCTCAGCACCTTCTCGCAGGCCTCCTCGACCCGATCGAGGTCCTGCCAGGCCGCCCAGGGGGCTTCGCCCCCCGCACCCCCCGACCCGATTGCCGGTTGCCGATTCCCGATTGCCGATTCCCGATTTTCGATTTGGGATGGTCCGCCCCCCACGACGGAAGAAGGCGGGCAGGCAGGCCCGCCCCCCGACACGGCGTGGGTGAGCCATTGCAGCGCGCTGTCCAGCAGGTTCGTGATCGGAAGCTGGATGGCTTCGGCCGAGGCGACCCGGCTCAGGATCGCCCGGGCCGCCTCCTCCTGTGGAGCGGCGCTGTGCCGGTCGGCCACCACCGACTCGGCCAGGGCCCTGGCCCGCAGCAGCGTGACCTTGTCGAGCCGGCCCGAGTCGAGCAGGGCCTGGGCGCTGGCCAGCGAGCCGGCGGCGCCGCGACGGCTGCCCAGGTGCTTGAGGCAGTCCTCGACCATGCTCCGCGCCGAGGCGATCCGCGGGGCAACCGTCTCGGGTATGGTCGTCAGCTTCTCTAAGTTCTCGGCGACGGCGACGATGCCCTTCTCGAGCTTTTCCAGCTCGGCGTCGGTCACCTCCTCGCGGACCAGCAGGCGCCGGTAGGGTCGCGACTGCTCCACCAGCCAGGCTTCCTCCAGCACCTTCAGCAGGCTCAGGGTCTGGCGGGCCTCGTCGCGCATCTGCTCGCGGATGTACTGAAGGGCGATGATCGCCTCGCACAACGTGCGGACCCGGCCATGATCGTTGGCGGCCAGGCCCTCCCGCACGCCGCGGACCAGTTGTTCGCCGCCCGAGACCTGGTCCCGCCGGGCCTTCACCTCGCCGGCCAGGGCGCCGGCGGCGGCCAGTTGGCTCGGGTTGGCCAGGCGGCTCGAACGGACCGCCTCGAGGTGGGTCTCCGATTGCTTCAGCAGGGCCTCGTCGTACTGTCGATCGAACTGCTTGAGGGTCCGGCGGGCCTCGTCCAACTGCCGGGCCGCCTGCTCGACGGCAGTCCGACGCTCGTGGAGTCGGCCGCGGAGGCGGTCGGCCTCCTGCGTGAATGGTTCGATTTCGATCGGCCTGGTCACCGCGGCGGGCGGTCGCGCGGCGGCGGCTTCTCCGCCGGTCGACGTGGCGACCGCCAGGCCGCTGGCCTGCCAGGCCTGCTCGACCCGCTGCACGACGGCGGCGAGGGCCGCCGCAATCTCGTCGAAGGCCGGCGAGTCCAGTTCGCCGGCGTCCAGACGGCCGCCCAGCCGACGCAGCTCCTCCTGCTCCCGCAAGACGGCCGCCCGCAGGGCCTTGGCCCGCTCCCGCCGCTCGTGCTCGGCGATCTCGGCGCTGATCCGGGCGGGGATGTCCGGGTCCATCCGGGCCAGCTCCTCGCGCAGCTTCGTCGCGGTGTCGATCCGCTCGGCCGCCCGGACATCCGCGGTCGCGTTGATCAGGCGGATCAGGTTGACCAGTTGCTTCTCATCGGACGAGAGGACCCGCTTGTGTTCCTCGTAGGCCTCCAGCACCTTGGCCCAGCGGCGATCCGGCGATGCCCTCTGCAGCGGGATGTACTCGAAGAGCGAGGCGTACTTCTCCCACATGCCGTACTTGGCCCGTCCGCCCGCGGGCAGGTTGGGATCCAGGTAGGGGTGGCAGTAGGCGAGCAATTCATAGAGCACGACGCCCAGGGCGTGCAGATCGCTCCGCCCATCGGGCAGACCGCCCCCCGGCCCCCACAGCGATAGGTCCACGTAGCCGGCGATGCGGTCGGCGTCCGAGCGGTTCGGTGGGATCCATTCCCAGGTGCCGCTGATCGTGGGGCTGTCCTCCCGGCCGCCCTGCCGCAGGGCCAGGAGCTTGAAGTTGCCCATCGCGTCCTCGAAGGCGCCGGCGATCCCCAGGTCCGTGATCTTCCACAGCGCCCCTGTCCGCAGCACGCAAGCCGGACAAAACCCGCCGTGGACGACGCCCGCTCGGTGGGCCGCCTCCAGGCCGCCGGCCACGCAGTAGGCCAGCACCAGGATCGGCTGCAAGTCGCCTGCGGTGGGCAGGCTGGCAGGATCGCTCAGCCGCGGCAGCGGCTCAATGGCCACCGGCTCGTGCCGGATGAGGAACGCCTCGTCCGTGACCTCAATGCCGGGCTGAACGCGAAGGATCCCCTCGCCACCGGGGCCGGCGGTGAGTTGGGCCTGGCGCTGCACGCACTGCTCCAGGGCGTGGCGCAGCCGTTCGACCTGGTCCGGCGTCGCCCCCGGGGGTTTGAGCACGCGTCGAAAGTGCACGGGTTGCTCGGCCATGCTCGGTTCGGCTCATTCTAAGCGATTCAGGAGGAACCTGCGCTCGATGAGCCGGCGAACCACGTCCAGCAGGACCGGCGCGATCTCGACGGCCGGTTTGCCCAGTTCGCCGGCCAACCCGTCCATCAACTCGCCGAGCGTCCGGCTGCCGTCGCAGCGTGCCACCAAGTTGGCCACGAAGGGATCGGCCTGACCCGAGTACGCGAGGCCCTGTTCGAGATGGAACGAGGCTTCCGTCGTTGCCCAGCCTTCCGCCGACGGCCGCAGGCTCTGCTTGAGTACCACGTGCGGCGAGACCTTCAACCGTTGCCGAAGCAACACGGCGTCGTCGCGGGCGGCGTCCAGGAAGTCCCGGGCCTCGAACGCGCCGGCCACGTCCTCGCCGGCCGAGCCCAGCATCTTCTCGGGGGCGTCGTCGCCCCGGAACCAGTTACCGCCGCCGCTCTCGTCAGGGCGAGCCGCCCGCCGCCGCATCGTGATCAAGCCCCCGCTGACCGCTTCGATCCGCTGGCTGCGGTAGTACTCCGTCCAGGCCTCGAACCGCTGCTGGTAGTGCTCGGGATCGTCGCGTTCGGTGTGGCGGATCCACTTGGCGGCGTAGCCCTCGGCGTCGAGCGTGTCCGAGCGCATTGCCCAGACGTCGCAGCCGGTGCCTCGCCCCCAGTCGCGCAGCCGGGCCTGCCAGTCCTGTCCCTCGATGTGGGCCCAGTTGCACAACATCTGGCAGAACCCGCCCTCGACCAGCACCGCCGGCACCTGCCGAACGATCGATTGCACCAGGCCGTCGCCCGCGACCCCGCCGTCCCGGTAGATGTAACTCGTCTCCGGCGAGACGACGAACGGCGGATTGCAGACCACGAGGTCGAATGGCTGGCCGGCCACGCCGCTGAACAGATCGCTCTGGCGGCAGGAGACGTTCTTCAGGCCGTTCAGCCGCGCGTTGAAGGCGGCGAACCGCACCGCGCGGGCGTTGCGGTCGACGGCCACGACCTCATCGCAGTGCCGGGCCGCCAGCAAGGCGAGGATCCCGCAACCGGTCCCCAGGTCGAGCGCCCGCCGCATCCGACGACGGATCGTCAGGTTCGCGAGCGTCAGCGTACTGCTACCGATGCCCATCACGTAGTCTTCATGCCGGCCCCCCTCAACCCAAGGCGGCAGATCGAACGCCACCAGCAAGCCCTGGAACGCGACCAGCTTGATCCGGCCTCGCACTGAGCCCGCCTCCCTTGACACGCCGGGGTCGCGGACGCGACAAGGAGCGGCGGAGCCGCCCGGCGTGTCAAGGGCCTCGACCTGGACCAGGCCGGCCGCCTCCCAATCGGCGAGCCTCATCGGCGCGATCACCTCCTCGATCCATCCGGCCTCCACCGGCACCCCGACCAGGAACAGCCGAACCAGCGCGTTGAGCGGGGTGCGCTGCTCGGTCTTGGCGAGCAGCGTCGAGAGGTCCCGCTCCGAGAGCGAGTGCCCGGATTTGATACCCAGCAGTTCGCAAATCGTGCGGTCATCGTAGTGATAGCCGCCAACCAGGGAACGAAATCCTTCGATAGCCTCGGGAGTGTCGGACCACAGGAATCGTGAGTCGTCGCCGGATGATGCCATGTTCAACTCCGTCGCCTCGGTCTCGGGCGTCAGGGGGGGACGCGAATCCTGCCCGCCATAATGGTCGTGGTTTGGAACCCGCTTCGCTCACATTGTCTCGCAGGTGCCGACCCACAACAAGACCGCAAATGTGCCGCAAGCCCCCTATCATTCATGCAGTGCATTGGTGCCAGTGGATCATATCAGCCCGGACGGGCCGAAACTGCACGAGTTACGAGTCGATCGAAAGAAAACGGTCGGGAGACCAAGCCATGTGGACCAAGCGGAGTGTTCGCGCGCTCGTGGGGATTGTGGCCTTCGCGTGCCTGCTGGGCGCCAACTGCCAGGCGCCCCCGCCGGCCGGTACCGCCGATACCGACGACGATGGCGTAGGCTCGGTCGTGTCCGTCCGATCGGCCGCTGCCGGCTCAGCCCGACTGATGGGCCTGACCAACCCCTTGTTCCGGGTCGTGGGCTCGCAAGCTGTGGCCTGCCGGCGGTAATCAGTGATGTCCCCTGGCTTACAGTGCGTCGTGCGTGCCCTTCAGCATGAACATGAGCCTCTGGCCGGAGCGATCGTCCGAGGGGGCGACGTTTTCCCGGCTCGAGGGGAGCCAAGGCTGGTGGTTCGCTTCCAGGTAGTGGAGATGAGCCTCGCTCGGTTCCGCGCGTTCCCCGAAGGCGTCGATGGCGTAGGTGAGGCCGAAACCGAGGTCGACGGTTTTCGAGACCCGCTTGACGTAGTACAGGTCGGCGTACCCGTAAACGCTGGCCGCCTTTCCCCAGTTCTTGCCGATCTGGGCGATGTTGGGCGTGACGACCACGCCGCCGGTCAGGGCAAACCCCGTGCTCCGGCCAAACCGGGACCAGTGAATCCCGGCCGCCGGCGCCGGGACGTCGAAGAAAACGCCGGCCGGGATCGCGATCGTACCGACGTTGAGCAGCGAGCTGTCCGGCAGGGCCGCCAATTCAGCCGGGAGCAGCCGGTCCATGGCCCCCAGAAGCGGACGCTTGAGCGGCAGTAGCGAGCTGGAACTGACCCAAGCCCAGGTGGGCAGGATGGTAACCCAGCCGAACGCGGAAAGATCGAGGCGAATTTTCGACAGCAACTGCTCCAGCTCCTTCTGCGTGATTTGCTTGTCGCGAGCGAGCGCCGCCAGCGCCTTCACGAGTTCCCGGGGATCATAATGGAGTTGAACGTTGAAATTCATCCGAACGAGCTTGCCCATGGCCGTTGCCCGGCCGTCCAAGCTGAGACGTTGCTGATCGACCTTCGGACTCTTGATCTGAACCTTGATCAACGTCGGGCTGTCGAGCGTGGTCGAGTACGGGCTTGGCAGTTCCAGCACAAAGCTGGCGGTGCCGTTGAGAATCCCATTCTCAATGGACACCTTGGGATCCTTCAAACGCATGGTCGGCGTGTCCGTGGGCCGACGCGCATCCCGCTCACGTAGCGTGTTGGGGAGTCTCGCGTTCTTGGGATCGGTCAGATTGCCCTCTTTGTCCTCCTTGTTGGCATCGGCCCAGCGCCGCGAGTCGTAGATGTCCTTCAGCATCTTCTTGAGTTCTGCGGGATCAACCAACTCCACCACCCGGTCCCAGACGCTCGTCGCCTTGTCCTTCAAGGGCTGGAGTTGCGGGTTATTGAGGATCGACGGGCTCAGGAGCGAAGAGCCCCCGGGCTGAAGCCAGGTTCCGAGGGGACCGGGAATTCTGAAACCGCCCATAAGCGTGCTCCTCGCTGCGTCCGATGATCTCATTCTCGTCCGATCCGAGGATTTCGTTGTCTGAAAATTGTAGGCCCTGCTGCGGATCGGGAACCACGGACTGTATCCTCTCGCTTGGAGTTCGACGCTCTTTTGTGTTTGCGTGTGCCGTGGTCCCTGCCAACGAGGCAGCAATATCCGCCCCGGCAATTGACTTGGGGTTAGCAACTCTCACAAACCTCTGTGTGGGACCGGCTGGAAGCCGGGCCCACACGTGCTGTCAGAGACCCTCAGACCGACGGGACGGGTTGGAGTCCACGAGGTTTGTCGCAGGATCGTACGAGCGCATCGACTTCGGACTCACCGCGGCGGAGCGTTCGGTCGCTGCCGTCGCGTCTCGATCCGTCGATGCGTCGCGGCTGGGGAACGGCTCGATGAAAGCCGCCTCGTTCACGGCCGGCGGAGCAGCCGCTTCAACTCGCGGACGGTTTCCGCGTACTTGGGGTCTTTGGCGAGGTTGCGATACTCCTTGGGATCGGCGTCGTGGTCGTAGAGTTCGGCGCCCTGGCGGCCCTCGTCCCACTCGGTGTATCGCCACCGCTCGGTCCGCACGCTGCGGCCCATTAGGCCCCGCCGCGCCGGCCTCGCTGCCTGGGTGGTCCCAACCGGAACGCCCCGGGTCACCTGCGTGAACGCGGGCGCGGACCAGGCCGCCCGGGGGTCCTCGAGCAGCGGCCGCAGGCTCTTGCCCTCGGCCCCCGCCGCGTCGAGGCCGCACAAATCGGCCAGCGTCGGGTAGACGTCCACGAGTTCCACCGTGCGGCCGCAGCCCTTGCCCGCCCCGGCCGCGCCGGGCACGGCGATGATCAGCGGCACCCGGGCCGACTCCTCGAACAGGCTCATCTTCTGCCATTGGCCGTGCTCGCCCAGCAGCCACCCGTGGTCGCCGAAGAACACGACGATCGTGTTGTCCGCCAGCTTCAGGCGGTCCAGGGCCGCCAGCAGTCGGCCCACCTGCGAGTCGACGAACGTCACGCAGGCGTGGTAGGCCTGCAGGAAGTTCATCAACTGCTCCGTCGTCAGCCCGTAGTTCGCCGGCCGGACGTGGAACGCGATCTCGGGAATCCCCGCCAGATGGTCCGCCGGTTCCCGCGGCAGCGAGAGGGTGGACTGAGGATGCTCCGCGAAGTAGTGCTTCGGCGCGACGCAGGGCACGTGCGGCCGAAAGAACCCGCACGCGATGAAGAACGGACGGTCGCGGTGCTCCTCCATCAAGCGGATCACCTCGGACGCGATCTTCCCGTCGGTCTGCTCCTCGTCCGTGCCCTCGGCGGCCAGGAACGAGATCGCCGCCCCCAGCGAGCCCTTCTGGCCGGTGTACTGGATGACCTCATCCTCGTCGTCCTTGTCACGGCCCCTCGGGTTGATCCGCAGTTGCCACGACGGCGCGTCGTCCAGGCCGTCGGTGCCGATTTGTGCGGGCACGCCGTAGTGGTAGATCTTGCCCACCCGGGCCGCGAAGTAACCGTGCCGCTGAAACAGTTGGGGCAGCGTGGCCACGTCCGGCAGTTTCTCGCGGAAGTGCGTGCGGTTTTCGAGCACGCCCGTGGTGTCGGGCCGCCGCCCGGTCATGAACGACGCCCGGCTCGGGTTGCACAGCGGGAACTGGCAGTACGCCCGGTCGAACCGCATCCCCATCGACGCCAGCCGGTCAATGTTCGGCGTCTTGGCCACCGGGTACCCGTAGCAGCCGAGCGAGTTGTTCAGGTCATCTGAAATGACCAGCAGCACGTTCGGCGGCCGCGCAGGTTTGCCCCCCGCCGATGGTGCATCGCTACCGACAGCAACGCCGGCCAACAGCGACAGGACACTCAAGATAGTCAGTGATCGCATGAGATGCCTCCGGGCTGACAGCCTCCTCAATACGCCTTTCCGAACACGACGCGCTGACGGCTCGGCTTGCCGCTGACGACGCACTTACCGTCTTCCGCCGGGGCGTCCAGCGGGATGCAGCGGACCGTCACCTGCAAGTCGTTGCGGAGAGTCTCCTCCACCTCGCGCTCGCCGCTCCAGTGGGCGAGGGCAAAGCCGCCGTGGATCTCCGGCTTGTCCTTGTTGGCCGGCGTGAAGAAAGCGTAGAAGTCGTCCTTGTTGTCGATGCGGACGGTATTGGCCTCGCGGAACGCCCTGGCCCGTTCCAGCAGGCCCTTTTGCATCTCATCGAGCAGGGCGGGGAGCCCGGCCACGAACTCCGCCCGCTTGGCGCTGTACTTTTCCTTGGGGCCCTGGTCGCGCCGGCCGACGAACACCGAGTCGGCCGCCATGTCCCGCGGCCCGACCTCCAGGCGCAGCGGGATACCCGCCTTGATCCAGCCCCAGACCTTCTCCCCGCCGCGGCCCTCGCGGGCATCCAACTCGACCTGCACGCATCGACCGTCGTAGTGCACGCCCCGCAGCTCGCGGGCGAGGTTCTCGCAATACTGCATGACCTCGGCCTTGGTCTCCTCCTTGTGGATCACCGGCAGGATCACCACGTGCGATGGAGCCAGCCGCGGCGGCAGCACCAGGCCGTCGTCGTCGCCATGCGTCATCACCAGCCCGCCGATCAGCCGCGTCGAGACGCCCCACGACGTCGTCCAGGCATGAATCCGCTCGCCCTTTTCGTCCAGGAACATGATCTCGGAGGCCTTTGCGAAGTTCTGGCCCAAAAAGTGCGACGTGCCGGCCTGGAGGGCCTTGCGGTCCTGCATCATGGCCTCGATGCAGTACGTGTTCACCGCGCCGGGGAAGCGCTCGCCCTCGGTCTTCTCGCCCATGATGACCGGCATGGCCATGTACTCCTCGGCGAAGCGGGCGTAGACGTCGAGCATCTTCATGGTCTCGTCCATCGCCTCGTCGCGGGTGGCGTGGACGGTGTGGCCCTCCTGCCACAGGAACTCCGTCGTCCGCAGGAACAGCCGCGTCCGCATCTCCCACCGCACGACGTTCGCCCACTGATTGATCAGCAGCGGCAGGTCGCGGTAGCTCTGCACCCACTTGGCGAACATCGCTCCGATGATCGTCTCGGAGGTCGGCCGGACGATCAGCGGCTCTTCCAGCTCCGCCCCCGGCGCCGGGGCGAGTTTGCCGTCCTTGCCCATCTCCAACCGGTGGTGCGTGACCACCGCGCACTCCTTGGCGAAGCCCTCGACGTGCTCGGCCTCCTTTTGCAGGTAGCTGATGGGGATGAACAAGGGGAAATAGGCGTTCTTGTGCCCGGTCTCCTTGAACATGCCGTCGAGCACGCGCTGGATGTTCTCCCACAGCGTGTACCCCCACGGCTTGATGACCATGCACCCCCGGACCGGCGAGTTCTCCGCCAGGTCCGCCGCCCGGATCACCTGCTGGTACCATTCCGGATAGTCTTCCGCCCGCGTGGGCGTGATTGCTGTCTGTACCTTGCCTGCCATGTGTACCTTCCTGCGACCAAACTTTACCCTAACGCGACCGTCTATTCTACAGGGCCTGGCGGCAGTCGCCCAGTGTTCCAGGCCGTGTGCCGGCCAGACAAGAGGGCACGCACGTTCGCTGGCGGTCTTACGAGTGCCTGCCTCGTACACCTGTGTCGACCCGACGCAGCCTGCACCCGCCACCCCCACGGTGTACAATGGAAGGGCTGGGACTCACGTCCCGAGGTGCCGAATGCTGATCGAGTTCAAGGTTGCCAACTTCCGCTCGTTCAGGGACGAGCAGACGCTTAGCATGGTCGCGAGCGAGGCCGACCAGACGCATCAGGCCAACCTCGTCCGGCAGGATGGCTTTGCCCTCGTGAAGGCTGCCGCCGTCTACGGCCCAAATGCTTCTGGCAAGAGCAACCTCATATCAGCCTTGCAGTGTGTCCAGACCTTCGTTGGCGAATCCGCTTCAAGGATGAACCTTGAGGACGAGATTCCTGGAATATCACCATTCCGTCTCGACCAAGCCTATAGCGACCGCCCATCCAGCTTCGAAGTCCAGTTCACGACGAGGACGGCTCATTACCGGTACGGCTTCTCTGCCTCGCACTGGATGGTCTGCGAAGAATGGCTTTTCGTGCGGGAACCCCGCGTTGAGATCGAGAAACTGTTGTTCTCCCGAGAATGTAACCCCTCCAACGGGAAGACTTGCTGGGAATTCGGTGAACCACTCGCCGGAGGCGACAGAGACATCATCGAGAAGAGAACACGGGAGAATGGCTTGGCGTTGTCCCGCGGTGCCGAGTTGAACGTCGGCCCCCTGCTTGAACCCTTCCGCTGGTTCCGCAACGAGCTGCGGGTACAAGATCTCTCGCAGAACCTTCACCCGCTTGTCCGCGACACGGTTCGTCGAATGGGCGACCCGGA
The DNA here is from genome assembly GCA_016209665.1 of Planctomycetota bacterium. Classification (GTDB taxonomy): domain Bacteria; phylum Planctomycetota; class Phycisphaerae; order UBA1845; family PWPN01; genus JACQVT01. The sequence continues at coordinate 11,409 of JACQVT010000341.1, forward strand.
GTTCAAGCGACATCTGATCTCCATGCTCCAACACGCGGACCTGGGCATCAAGAATATCGTGATCGTCGAGGGGCCCTGGGAGCAACGCCCGCTGATTCCGCTGACTCGGGCAACTGCCGAGGAGGGATCCGTATTCGCGGTCCACAGCACGAATACCCGCGATTCCACGGTCGACATGGACTTCTTTCGCGATGAATCCCTCGGGACCCAGCGGTTCCTCGTGATGGCCGGTTTTCTTCTTTCCGCCCTGACCGAGGGACAGACGCTGGTGTTGGACGAGTTCGACTGCAGCCTCCATCCGCTGCTGGCCCGCAAGCTGATTGAGCTGTTCCAGAGCGAAGACCTCGGCAAAGCGGGCGGGCAACTCATCTTCGCCACGCACGATAGCACCTTGATGGACCCTGTCCTGTTCCGCAGGGATCAGATCTGGCTGGTCGAGAAGAACGCACTGGGGGGATCAGAGCTTTGCTCGGTCCACGATTTCGACGTAAGCAGCGAACGACCGACGACGGCAAGCCTCCAGCGAGACTATCTCGCAGGTCGATTTGGTGCTGTGCCGAGATTCGGCCCGACCTTCGAGGATCTGAAGCTGAAGCCCGCTGGAGCAAATGAATGATGAGGCGAGGCCGCGCCCCACTGGACATCCGACCGAAGCGCCTTCCCCGGCATCGCCAGCCCGTTGAGACAATCCTGATCGTTGGTGAAGGGAAGGAGACCGAGCCCAACTACTTCCGGGGCCTCCGCGACGACCCACGGGTGCGCGATCGAATCCGTTTGATCGTGAAGGAGGGCCGTGGGGGTTCCCCGGAGGACGTCACCCGGCAGGCCATCAAAGAAAAGGCTGATGCGGAGGACCGCCAGGAAGCATTCGAGGAAGTGTGGTGTGTATGGGACTTGGAGGGATCGAACCAGTTCCAGTCAGCCCGAACGGCGATCGGCCTGGCCACCGCGAACGGCGTCACCCCCTGTGCCTCGAACCCGTGCTTCGAGGTGTGGTTCCTATCCCACTTTCAACGAGCGTCGCGTCCGTTCAACGACGGTGACGCTGTGATCCGGGAGCTGAACAGGTACTGGCAGGATCACTGCGGACAGAGGTATCGTAAGTCGGATGCAGACGTCTACAGTCGCCTGTCCGGCCTGACGAGCACCGCCATCAGCAATGCTCGGGAAGTCCTGGAGAGCGACCACCAAGGCAGGCCATGCATCGAAGCCAATTCCTCGACCGAGGTCTACCGCCTCGTCCGCCGGTTACTTGGACAACAGAAGGAGGCGACTTGACCGGTCGCATTGTCTCATGGGCGTCTCTCGTGGCTGTTGCTGTCCAGACCGCAACGGCACAGCCCGCGACCGCGCCGGCGGACGTCTGGCAGCGTAGCGACGCTGGCGAAACGCTGATCGTGCCGATGGCCAATGCACCGTTCCCGCACGAGAGCCGCAAGGACGGCTTCAAAACTCGCGACAAGGTGTTCCCGCGGCGGCGGCGCTGGCCGAACGATGGGAGAATCATCTCTGGAACGGCCGACGAGATGAGTTGATCGCCGAGTTCAAGGCGTACGCAGATCAATGGGGCCCGCCACAGGAGTCTGACGGCCCGGACCATCCCCGTCGGGTGCTGGCCAACAACGTCGGCTACTTCCAAGCGCATCGGCATCACATGGACTACCCGAAGTATCGGGCGAAAGGCTGGCCGATCGGCTCCGGCGTCACCGAGTCGGCGGTCAAGCTGTTCAACAAACGGGTGAAAGGAACCGAGCAGTTTTGGAACGTGCCAGGCGTCGAGTCGATCCTGTCGTTGCGAGCCCTCTGGCTGGCCCAAGATGACCGATGGGAACGGTACTGGCAGGCCCGGCCAGCCTACAACAAGGCCACCAAAACTGTCACGGACCCGCTGCGGACTCGGCCACCCGCTGCGTGTGGGGCATTCCCCAGGGATCACGCCGCGTGGACGACATCCGCGGTCGCCGCGGGTGGGGGCACGGGTTCGCCGTGTCGACGCAGGGAGTCGATGTGCAGGTCAACCGCCTCCGCGATGAGCCGTCTGGCCTCGTCGCGTGTGTCCCCACAGGAGACACAGCCCGGAAGGTCCGGCACGTATGCCGAGTAGCTCCCATCACTCGCCTTCTCGATGACAACCACGTAGTCCATACCCTTCCACCCAGTCGTTATTGTTACGAGTCCAGGCCGGTGGTTCAAGGGGGCGGTGAGCCGACTACGCCAAGCTATGTTGTGGCGGATGACGAGCCACGGGGTTTATCCCCGGGCTTGGGTGCGCGGGGATAAACCCCACGCCTCGTTAGCGATGACACTGGCGATGAAAGGTGGGCGGGCTATACTGGTTTGACGTGGCTACCGCCGTGACCGAGGTCAAGCGCGACAAGCTCGCCAACTCCGTCGGCATCGTCCAGACGCAGACGGTCCGCCTGTTCGACCGGCCGGGTGACGAGCTGCGCCTGGAGTGCGGGCGGACACTGGCCCCGGTCGACGTGGCCTACGAGACCTACGGGACGCTCAATGCCGAGCGCACCAACGCCGTACTGATCTGCCACGCCCTGACCGGCGATGCCCACGTGGCCGGCTGGCACAGCGAGACCGACCGCAAGCCCGGCTGGTGGGACATCATGGTCGGGCCGGGCAAGGGCATCGACACCCACAGGTACTTCGTCATCTGCTCAAACGTGCTGGGGGGCTGCCGGGGCACGACCGGCCCGTCCTGCATCAACCCCGCCACCGGCAGGCCGTGGGGCCTGGACTTCCCGGTCATCACCATCGAGGACATGGTCAAGGTGCAAAAGCGGCTCGTCGAGCACCTGGGCATCCGGCGGCTGCTCTGCGTGACCGGCGGGTCGATGGGCGGCATGCAGGTGTTGGAGTGGACGGTGCGCTACCCGGAGGCCGTCGCCTCGGCGATTCCGATCGCCACCACCGCCCGGCTCAACGCTCAGTCGATCGCGTTCGATGCCGTAGGCCGCAGCGCCATCCTGGCCGACCCGAACTACGCCAACGGGCAATATCACCAGGGTCCGTCGCCGGACCGCGGTCTGGCCATCGCCCGCATGGTCGGCCACATCACCTACCTGTCCGAGCAGGGCATGCACGAGAAGTTCGGCCGGCAGCTCCGCAACGCCGACACCTACAAGTACGATTTCACCAGCGAGTTCTCCGTCGAGACATACCTGGACCACCAGGGCCGCATCTTCGTCGAACGGTTCGACGCCAACAGCTATCTTTACATCACCAAAGCGGTGGACTACTACGACCTGGGCGCCCAGCGGGGTTCGGTCGAGGCCGCGTTCAAGAACGTGCAGGCCCGCTTCCTCGTGATCAGCTTCTCGAGCGACTGGCTGTTCACGTCGCCCCAGTCGCGGCAGATCGTCGACGCCCTGCTGGCCAACGACAAGGACGTGTCGTACAGCGAGGTGAACTCGCGTTACGGGCACGATGCGTTTTTGCTCGAGCCGGAGGTCCTCGGCCGGCTCATCGGGGGGTTCCTGGCCCGGGTCGAGGGCCGGCCCGTGCTGCAGGACAGCCAGGACCTCCACCCGTACCGCCAGAAGCCGGACGTCGAGTCCGCCTGGCGCCGCCGCCGCATCGACTACGAGCGGATCGAAGACCTGATCGCGCGGGGCAGCCGGGTCCTGGACCTGGGATGCGGACGTGGCATATTATTGTCACTCTTGCAGCAGCGCAAACAGGTGGACGGTCTGGGCGTCGAGGTCGTGCAGGCCGATCTTTGCGAGTGCATCGACCGCGGCTTGCGGGTGCTGGATCTCGACATCGAGACCGAGCTGGGCTCGTTCGCGACCGGTGCCTATGATTACGTCATCCTCGCCCATACGCTCCAGACGCTGACCCGCCCCGACCGCGTGCTCCGCGAGATGCTCCGCGTGGGACGCCAGGGCATCGTCAGCTTTCCGAACTTCGCCTACTGGCGTTCCCGCTGGCAGATGGCGGTGGGCCGGGCCCCGGTGACCGAGACGCTGCCCTACCGCTGGTACAACACCCCGAACCGGCATTTCCTGTCCATCGCGGACTTCGAGGACTTCTGTCGCGACAATGGCATCCGCATCAGCCGGCGCCTCCCGCTGATCGAGGGCCATCGCGGCGCGATCCACCTGCTGCCCAACCTCCGTGCCTCCGAGGCCATCTTTGTCATCAGCAATCATGGATGACGAGCGGGCCCCGGTCCCGGCGGGCGGCGATGACGCTGGAGGAGGTGCCGATCAGGCGGGGGCGGCGCTTGCCGGCCGGGGCCTGGGCCGTTCCCGCCCGCGTCGCCGACGGCCGCTGGAGTGGATCTCGCCCAGCGTCGCCAGCACCTCCGCCGCGATGGCGTGGGCGGGTTGGCGCGTGTCGGCCTTGATGTGATGCAGGTACCGGGTCAAGATCAGCTTGGTGATCAGCACCTCGGGCAGGCCCAACTCCCTCAAGCCCTGTTGAAGCTGACAGATGGAACGTTCCGGCGTCGGTTCCCGCATCGCCAGGCCCAGCAAACGTCCGACCTCGGCCGCCTGCTCGGCGTGCCGCGACTCCCAGTAGATGGACATCGCGGCGAACCATTCGGGCTCGAGGATCTCCGTCTCGGGCGGGGGCTGCGGCAAGGAGGGCGGGATGATGGTGTTGCGTTTCCGAGCCACCTGCGCCTCCTTGTGCTCGTGCCAACCAACGGCGGGCCGGCCCAGGGGACCCGGGCCGGCGCCGCCGATCCAGCCGCGCCGCAGACGGGGTGCGGCAGCGCTGCGTGGATGTTCGAGTCACGTCACAACCACACGGGTTGAGCCGGTGGGAGGGCCACCGAAGCCGTTACTGCTACATACCCCCGCTCTGCGGCGAGGCAAATGAAATCTTTGACTGGCGTGCCAACAGTGCGGCACGCGACCCCCTCGCAGCCACAAAAAAACGCCCGAGCGGCGGGACGCCCGGGCGTTTTGACTGCCAAATCGGCTCTCAGGCTGTGACGGTTTTCCGTCTGGGCCCCAGGTCACATGTGGCCGTGGCCCGCATGGCCACCGCCCTTGTCCTTCTTGTCTTCCTTGATTTCGCTGACGATGGCGTCCGTCGTCAGCAGCAGGGCAGCGATTGAGGCCGCGTTTTGCAGCGCCACCCGCTCGACCTTGGTCGGGACGATCACACCCATGTCCACCATGTCGCCGTACTCCGCGGTCAAGGCGTTGTAGCCGAAGTTCTGCTCCTTGGCCTCCTGGACCTTCTGGCAGACGATCGAGCCATCGAGTCCGCCATTCTGGGCGATCTGCTTGATGGGCGCCGTCATCGCCCGCCGAACGATGTCCACGCCGGTCTTCTGCTCGCCCTTGAGCTTCTTGGCCAAGCCGTCCAGCGCCCCCAACACCCGCAACGGAGCGACACCGCCGCCCGGCAGGATGCCTTCCTCGACCGCCGCCCGGCAGGCATGCATGGCGTCCTCGACCAGGGCCTTGCGATCTTTCATTTCGACCTCGGTGGCCGCCCCGACGTTGATCTGGGCCACGCCGCCGGCCAGCTTGGCCAATCGCTCCTCGAGCGTCTCCCGGTCGTAGTCGCTGGTCGTGGCCTCGATCTCGTTCTTGAGCTGCTGGATGCGGCCCTTGATCGCCTGCTGCGAGCCGGCCCCCTCGATGATCGTGGTGTTGTCCTTGTCGATGGTCACCTTCTTGGCCTGGCCGAGATCCTTCAGGTCGATCGACTCCAGGGCGATGCCCAGGTCCTCGAAGATCGCCCGCCCGCCGGTCAGGATCGCGATGTCCTCGAGCATGGCCTTGCGGCGGTCGCCGAAGCCCGGGGCCTTCACCGCCGCCGCTTGCAGCGTGCCGCGGAGCTTGTTGACCACCAGCGTTGCCAGGGCCTCGCCCTCGATCTCCTCGGCGATGATCAGCAGCGGCCGGCCGGCCTTGGCCACCTTCTCCAGCAGCGGGATCAGGTCCTTGACCGCCGAGATCTTCTTCTCGTGGATGAGGATGTAGGGCTTCTCGAGCACGACTTCCATCGACTCGTAATTGTTGATGAAATGCGGCGACAGGTACCCCTTGTCGAACTGCATGCC
>JACQVT010000342.1 GCA_016209665.1 Planctomycetota bacterium
GAGTCACCGACGGGTTGTTCCTGGAGGTTGCCCAGACCGTCGCCCGGGAGTACGGGGACATTGCTTTCGACCACGCGAACATCGACGCGATGTGCATGTGGCTGGTGAAGAACCCGACGGCTTATGACGTGTTGGTTGCCCCGAACCTCTACGGCGACATCATTTCGGATCTGGCGGCGCAGCTCGTCGGGGGCCTGGGATTCGGTTGCAGCGGCAACATCGGCGACGATTACGCCGTGTTCGAGCCGACGCACGGATCGGCCCCCAAGTACGCGGGCCAATTCAAGGTGAACCCCATCGCGACGATCCTGGCGGCGAAGATGATGCTCGAATGGCTCGGCGAGCAGGTCAAGGCGGCGACGATCGAGTCGGCCGTGGCCGACACCATTCGCGAGGGCGCTGTGCGGACCTACGACATGGGGGGCGACGCCGGGACGCTCGAAATGGCCCAGGCCATCGCGGCAAAACTGTAGCGGGAGGAACCGCCGGGGCGGAGGTTGAACGATGAAAGCCACAACACAACTCAAGCACATGCTGGCGGAACGAAAGGCCCTCGTGGTTCCCGGATGCCACGACGCCTTGAGCGCCAGGCTGGTCGAGAAGGCGGGCTTCCGGGCGATTCAGGCCTCGGGATTCGGCATCGCGGCCAGCCTGCTCGGCCGGCCGGACGTGGGCCTGGCGACCCTGACCGAGATGGTCGACCAGACCCGCCGCATGGTGGACGCCGTGACGATTCCGGTGATGGCGGACGGCGACACCGGCAACGGCAACGCCATCAACGTCATCCGAACCGTCCGCGACTACGAGAACGCGGGCTGCGCCGGCATCAACCTCGAGGACCAGGTGTTCCCGAAGCGCTGCGGGCACATGGAGGGTAAGGAGCTGGTCAGCACGGAGGAGATGGTGCTGAAGATTCAGGCCGCCGTTCACGCGCGGCGCGACGCCGATTTCGTGATTAACGCCCGCACCGACGCTATCGCGGTTGAGGGCATCGACGAGGCCATCAGGCGGGCGAACGCTTACACCGACGCCGGTGCCGACCTGATCTTCATGGAGGCCCCGACCTCGGTCGACATGATCAAGCGATGCGTCAACGAGGTGAAGGCACCGCTGTCCATCAACCTCTTCGACGCGATCGAGGGGGGGAAGACGCCGTTGATCGCCATCGAGGAACTCCGCAAAATGGGCGTCGCCCGCGTCAGCATCCCCGTCGGTCTGATCTTCGCCGCGGCCAAGGGGATGATGAACTATCTGGGCGCGATAGCCGGGGATCGCCTGGCCCGCGACCGCTGCGACCTGGCCGTCAGCTTCGATGAGTTCAAGGAGATCGTCGGCCTGAACGAGATCCGCGACCTGGAGAAGCGATACCTGCCGGCCCGCGCCTACGAAATCAAGTACAAGGAGTAGCGCGGCGGCGCGGCGCGCAGGTCTCTTGACGGGAACGATATCATGGGAATGACGATGGCCGAGAAGATTCTGGCCCGGTCCGCCGGGCAGGCGACGACGGCTGTCGGCCAGATCGTCGACGCCGGCGTGAACGTGGCCATGTCCCACGAAAACGCGGGCATGGTCCTCCATCATTTCAAGACGATCGGCGCATCGAGGGTTTGGGATCCCGACCGGATCGTCATCGTCTTCGATCATCGGATTCCGGCCGAGTCCGAACGCACCGCGACGACGCACAAGACGATCCGCGAGTTCGTCCGGGGGCAAGGCATCCGCAACTTCTACGACATCAACGTCGGCATCTGCCATCAGGTGCTGCCCGAGCATGGCCACTCCCGTCCGGGAGAACTGCTGGTGGGAACCGATTCGCACACCACCACGCACGGCGCGTTCGGCTGTTTCGGCACCGGCATCGGCGCCACCGAAATGGCCTGCGTCTGGGCAACCGGGCGACTCTGGCTCCGTGTTCCGGAAACCATTCGGATCGAGGTGAACGGCAAGTTCCCCCGGTTTGTATCCGCCAAGGACCTGGTGTTGCACATCATCGGCCGGCTCGGCGCCGACGGCGCCGACTACAGGGCGATCGAGTTCGCCGGCCCGACGATAGACGAGATGACCGTAGCGTCCCGCATGGTGTTGGCAAACCTGTCGATGGAGATGGGAGCCAAGGTGGCCTTTGTGCCGCCCGACGAAAAGACGCTCGCCTACGTGCGGGACCGTACCGTCACGGTGCTGGAGCCGATCTGGCCCGACCGAGACGCCGAATACCTGCGCGTCCTTCGCGTCGAGGTCGACTCCATGCCGCCTCAGGTCGCATGCCCCCACCACGTGGACAACGTCAAGCCGATCGACGAAGTGGGCGAAGTGACGGTTCATCAGGCGTTGCTGGGGTCCTGCACCAACGGCCGGCTGGAGGACCTCAAGGCCGCGGCCGAGATCCTGCGCGGGAGGAAGGTGCACCCGGAAACGCGGATGCTGGTGATCCCGGCAAGCTGGGCCATCTACGAAGAGGCGATGCAGCGGGGGTACCTGCTGGACCTGATTCGCGCGGGGGCGGTCATCTGTAACCCCGGCTGCGGCCCGTGCCTGGGCGTGCACCAGGGCGTCCTCGCGCCGGGGGAACGATGCATCAGCTCGACGAACCGCAACTTTCAGGGCCGTATGGGCAGCCCGGAGGC
>JACQVT010000374.1 GCA_016209665.1 Planctomycetota bacterium
GCCCCATTGAAGCTGTCCATCCCGCCGCCCGCGACACTGGCCGTATTGGAAATAATGGTGCAACCCGTCAAGAGGGGAGTGCTATTGTCGGCCTCTAGTCCGGCGCCGTAGCGGGCCGTATTCGCGATGAACATGCAGCCGCTAAATGGCGGCGCCGTGCTGTTGTAGAGGTATACGGCGCCACCCCCGTTTACCGCGGTATTCGAATCGAACGCGCAGTTGGTCAGTGGCGGAGCCCCCGTGTCAATGAAAAGTCCCCCACCGAAAAAGGCGAGGTTGCCCGTGAACCGGCAGTTCGTGATTCGGGTGCTGCCGAGGCTGACGTATAGACCACCGCCGGCACTGTTGAAACCAAGACCATTGGCGTTGCCTCCCCTGATCGTGGACCCATCGAGGATCGCCGTGGCGGTAGTGCTGCTGGCCGTCACGACGTGGTAGGAGTTTTCGGTCATGCCGACGAAGTTCGGCTGGTCGTTTCCCTTCAGGTCGCCGCTGAGGGTCGTCCCGTTGGTTGCCGGGTCTGAGTTCCTCTGGTTACGGCTCGTCTCCGTGCCCGTGAATCCGCCGTAGACGCCGACTCCGGTTTTGAGCTGGAACGTGGCTGTGCGGGGACCGTTGACGCCGGCCGGCTTGTAGGTACCCGCGGCGACCCATATCTCGTCTCCTGACACCGCCGCGGTTAGACCTGTTTGGAGGCTGGTGTAGGCATTGGCCCAGCTTGTTCCGTTGTTGGCGCCGGTGGCGTCCCACTTCACGTACCGCACCGCGGCCGACGAAGAAGCAGGTACACCTGCCAATAGGCCGATGGCGACCACGGTTGCCCTTGGGACGCCGGAATGTCCCCGGTTCACGATCCACCTCCAGCGATGTGGTTGCGGCGCACTACTGCATCGGCGGCGCGGTCCAATTGCGCGCATCCGCAGTCGAGATGCACACGACGCACAGAATCGTGCGGCACCCGTGCTGCGGCCAAACCGATATTGCTTCTGTTCACGGCGTCACCTCCTCCTGGCCGGCGCCGTGCGCCGGCTCCGGTATTGTCCTCTTCAAGGCGTTACCTCCTGCTGGCAACCACCCGCTACAAATGACGGCAAGGAGAAGTGATCTTGGTTTGGTCACGGGCTTTCTCCTTTTCTTTTCTGACACGGCCCAGCCCATCGGGCTGCAACCTACGGGCATTTGATCTCCTGCTGGCATTGCGTCATGGCCTCGCGAATGCGCTTGAACGGCACAATCGAGTAGCGCGCGTCCACATGGATGCCCTTGCGGATACGCACGTACTCGCCGTAGCCGTCCATGAACGCGATGTTGTGCGTGCGCTTGCGGCGGTGCCAGAACGGGAACACGTCGGGCACGGAGTCATCCCAGTTGTCCAGCCAGGCATAGTCGCCGATCAGGACCAACTGGGCCGCGTTGTCAACCTTGGCACGGTTGAGATTCTCCAACATGCCCGGCCGGACCGGCCAGGCCCAGGGGTCTCCCGCCAGTTCGATCCAGACGGCCTCGCAGGGCTTGCCGGGAAGGACCCAGATGTTGCGGCCGACCAGCAGGTGGTTGGGGAAGTAGCTCGTGCCGTAGTACCGCCGCGCGCTGGGCCGTACGAACGGCGTGCCCGCATCGTCGGGGCAGCGGAAGACCTCGCCGCCGGTGCGAACGACGAGCGGCATGTTCAGGCAGCGATTCAGCGGTTTGGGGACGGGCATGTCCGGGTTGTTGCCGAAGAACTGAGAGCCCTCTCCCTGCAGGCCGCCGTAGTTGTACTCCAGATTCATCCCGCCCGGAAAGAACCCCTTGAACATGTCGAGATACGTCGTCCAGGCCACGTGTAGTTGCTTGAGGTTGGCTTCGCAGGCGATGCGTCGCACCTCGGCCCGCGCGGCGGTGAGGGTAGGCAGGAGAATGGCCACGAGCAGAGCAATGATGGCCACCACCACCAGAACCTCCACCAGCGTGAAGCCGGGGATTCGTGATTTTGGATTTGGGATTTCGGATTTTGGATTCGCGAACCCCGAGGCCCGAGGCCCGATCCCCGTGCTCGGTAGCCCGGCCGGTAAGGGTTGTTGGTTGCCCATCATGCCGGCACCTCATGGGTTCGGCGTCGTGGCCCTTGACTCGCCGCGAACGCCTTCGCGTTCAAGAGCGGCGGAGCCGCGCGGCGTGTCAAGGGTGGCCTCATCAATCTCTTGAAGCCGGGCCGCCGCCGCCCGCTTGAACAACTCATACTGTTGGCCCGATGCGCTGACGCACTGCTCGAACTGCGCGCGAGCCTCATCTGTCTGGCCGGATCGCAGGTACCGTTCGGCGAGTACGAAGTGACGCAGAGCCGCCGACGACGGCGGGAGATCCCGTTCTAGCTGCTCGGCAGTGACGCCGTCGCCCAGCAGGTAGCGCAGGGCCAGGTGCTCGGGTGAGTTCGGCTTCAGCTCCGCCAGAATCTCCCGTGCCCACTCTGTCTGCCCCTCCTGCCAAGCCTGCAGGAACCAGCCGACGACATACTGGCGGAGCGTCCGCTGACCGTCCACGAAGAACCGCTCCATGTCCTTGTAGGCCATCTGCGTGCTGGAATCGCTGATGTCGCGCTCCTGGAGTGCCGTCCGGGTCTGTGCCAGCGCGTGATACTCGATCCCGACGAGGCCCACCAGGGCCGCCACCAGGGCGAAGATCACGAACGTGTGGTAGTAGTACCGCACGGCCAGCTTGCGGAGGACGTAGAACGAGCTATCGGAGCGGGCGTTGACGGGGCGGCCGTCGAGCCAGGCGGTGAGGTCTTCCTTGAGCTGCTCGGCCGAGGAGTAGCGCCGGTCGGGCTCCTTGTGCATGGCCTTCAGGATGATCGCGTCCAGGTCCGAAGGAACATCCCGCCGCAGACGCGACGGCCGGGGCGGATCGATCTCGCGGATGCTGCGGAAGGCGTACATCAGATCGCCGGTGGTTTCGTAAGGCGGCGAGCCGGTCAGCAGCTCATACAGGATCACGCCCAGCGAATAGACATCCGTCCGCGTGTCGATCGCGTCGAGGTCTCCCCGAGTCTGCTCGGGCGACATGTACCGCACCGTCCCCAGCACGTGCCCCGGAGCGGTGGCCAGACTGCGGTGGGATTCCTGGGCCTCCTCGGCCACCCTTGACACGCCGCCCGGCTCCGCCGGTCCGAGCCACGTACGCGGCAGCGGCGAGTCAGGGGCCATGATCTTGGCCAGGCCGAAGTCCAGCACCTGCGGATCGCCGTCCTCGCCCACCAGGACGTTCGAGGGCTTCAGGTCGCGGTGGATGATGCCCCGCCGGTGGGCGTAGCCGACCGCATCGCAGATAGTCACGAAGAGTTGGATGGTCGCCCGGAGAGACAGCCCGGCCAGCCGGGCGTGCGTGTCCAGCGGCTGGCCGCGGACGTAGTCCATCGCGAAGTAGTACCGCCCCTGAGCGATCCCGCTCTCGTGGATGGCCACGACGTGGGGATGCTTCAGGCCCGCGACAAGCCGCACCTCGCGCTCGAACCGCCAGCGGGACCGCTCGCCGGCGAAAGGCCCCTCCAGCAACACCTTGACGGCCACCGTGCGCCGGGTCGACTCCTGAATCGCCTCGAACACCACGCCCTGGCCACCGC
>JACQVT010000375.1 GCA_016209665.1 Planctomycetota bacterium
TGATGACTGGCGGCGGCCAGGCGACGCTCGCCAACTGGACCGGCTACAACAAGGGTATCAACGGTCTGATCTACGACATCAAAGACCCCGTGGTGGCACCGGTGGTGGGTGACTTCGTCTTCCACAACATCGGCAAGGCGGGCACGGTGGCCGTTGGGCCGGGCAGCCTCGTGGCGCCGACGGCGTTTGCGACGCAGAGCCTGGGCGGCGGCGTCACCCGCGTGTTGATGACCTTCACCGGCCTGACGAGCACCTGGTTGCGGGTGGAAGTCGGAACGGGCTTCGGCTTGTCCGCCTCTGAGGTCCATTACTGGGGCAACGCCGATGGTGACACCGGCCAGGGCAACAGCGGTACGAACATCCTGGTGAGCCCAACGGACGAGATCTGGGTCCGCACGCATCCGACGACACCGCTCGCCCGCTCGCCGGTGCAGGACATGGCCGATGTCAACAAGGACGGTATTGCCAGCCCGACGGACCAGATTTACGTCCGCACCCATCCTACCACGCCGCTCAACGCGGTGAAGATGATAACGCGGTGACGGAGTGTCGGGACATGTGTTGCACGTTAGAATTGAGAGGAGAGGCGCCCCCGACGTGAGGGGGCGCCATTCACGGGAAGGTTGATGCGGTTTGTTGTTTCGCAAGAGAAGGAGGAAAGGTTTATGAAGAAGCTATTGGTGTTCGCTGTTTGTGCGATGGCGGGTTCGGCGATGGCCGTGGTGCCGGCTGCGTTTGATCTCGTGCCTGATACTGTCGACCTGCTTCCTGGGCAGGGGGTCGACGTGATGATTCTGGGTGTCGGAGACGGAGCGATCGCGGGCATGTCCTTGTTTCTGGAGGCCCAGGCTCCGCTCAGCATCGACACTCTGGGAATCGACAACGTAGGTGGTGTGTTCACGTTCCCGGGTACGTCGACGGGTGAGTCGATCTTCACCAATGCCTTGACGCCGGAGATTGTTACGGTACCGCAGTTGGCGGTGGGGTACGTGACCACCTCCGCCGCGTCGATGAACGTCGCCAGCGGTGCTCTGCTGGCGAAGATGCACATTTCGGTGCCGCAGGGAACGCCGCTGGGCGAGTACTACGTCACCACGAATGGGCCGGCTCTGGGCGTGCCCTCTGACTTCGTCGATCCGGCGCAGCAGGACACCATGATCGTTCGGGTGATCCCTGAGCCGATAACGGCGCTCTTGCTGCTGGCCGGCGTTCCGTTCCTGCGTCGCCGGCATGCGTGATCGATGGATGGGTTCCGCGGCACCTCCTGTGCTGCAAGCCTGAGAGGTTAAACGGGCGAGGCCGGACTCTGGAGTCCGGCCTCGCCCTTGTCTTTGGGGCTGCCCCTGTTCGAGACCGCATCCGCTCTCGCCGTTGCCACACCGGGAGGCACGGCATTGCGGGCAGCTTCTCGTTGCCGGGAAGCGGGTCTCACCCTGCATTTGCGTACGACGGCGTCGATCCGATGCGCGATCTGGGCCTGCTCGGCGGCGGATCGCGCGTGGCCTAGCTGAAAGGCCCGACGGATTCGTGTGCCATCCGAAGGCCCGGTAGAACCGGCCTGCCTGATTCCCCCCGCCCGGATCGTTCATCGGGGTGTGTCGCCGCCAAGGCGGCCGCGCCGGGCGAGGGGCGGCTTTCGGGCGCGACGTGGACACTTCAGATTTTCCTGTACTGCCTGACACCAACGTCATTCAGAGACCCCTGAGAGTTGGCCGGCGAGGCGGTGGGGTGCCCCGCCACCCGGACGAAGGGCGTAACCAACGGGCGCCGGCGCTTGCGCGCATTGTTATACCCCCATCCTGCGGCCCAGGAGGGCACTGACGTCCCTGCCAGACGATGGCGCGGACGTACCCGGCTCGTATTCGGCCTACCCCCGCTGACGGAGGGTACCCCCGAGGCGGTGATTCGCGGCACTTTTTTTCAAGTTCGTTGTTGATCGCGGGCGGCTGGCGGGCATAGAAACCATGAAGCAGGGGGCCAGAACGCTGGAACGTGGCGGCCGGGTTACTGGCACTTCGCAAGTATTGGGTGCAGGTGATATAGCAAGGGAGGTAAGAACAAGATGACTCGACTGATGACAGGTGTAATGGTGGTGCTCGCGGCGGCTGCCGCGGCGATGGCGGGCCCGGGACTGGCGATCAACGGTGGGGCGGAGATCCAGATCCTGCCGGGCCAGACGTTGATGGTGCCTGTGACGGCGGTGGGCGCCGGCAGCGTGTTCGGCCTGGAACTCTACCTGCAGGCCGATTCCCCGTTCAGGATCGAGAACCTCGTCGTGGATGCGGCCGGCAGTGGGACGGTCTGGGAGGGTCACTCGAGCGGCGCGTTCATCGTTTCACACGGGACCGACCCGGTCAACGTTCCGCCGGAGTTGGCGATCGGCTTCGTGAGCACGCCGTCGGACCCGATTCTCATCGCTGACGGTGCGCTGGTAAGTGTCATTGAGTTGTCGGTCCCGTTCGGCACGCCGGAGAATACCACCGGGATAATCACGACCAACGGGCCCGTGCTCGCCACACCGTCGAACTGGGCGGGCGATCCCGCGGACGTCCAGGGTGAGACCCAACTCCGGGTCATTCCCGAGCCGGCCAGCGTGCTGCTGCTGCTCGGTGCTCTGCCGCTGATTCGGCGTCGTCGGGCTTGATGCGGCACCGCACCTGAAAGAAACACATGGAAATGGTCGGACGAGGCCGGCCCGGGGCTGGCCTCGTTCGTTTATTGCGCGGGGGGGTACCGGGCACGGTCTTTGGCCACAACCGAAAGACGCGGGGACGTGCGGACGCGGGGACGTGCAGACGCGGGGACGAAGGGGACGCGGTGACGCGGTGACGCGGTGACGCGGGGACGCGGGGACGAAGGGGACGCGGTGACGAGGAGAACGAGCCGGCGTCCGGATCGGCGCCCGCCTCTTTCGTCGCACGTGAACTTCGTCCGCCTGCGGGAGAACGGGTTCTTGCGTGTCTCTCGGGTGGGTCTCTCACGCCGCGGCGGCATCGCGGAGTTGCCGCAGGATGGCGGACCATCCGTCCAGGGGTTCGGCGAGGTCGTAGCGCAGAAGATCGGACACGCGGACGAAATCGTGGCTGCCCATGCCATCTTTCAGTTCGGTCAGACGGTCTCGCACCAGGCCCAGGATGTCCGTCAGGCTTCGGCCTTGAGCGGTGAGCGTCTCCAGGTCGACGCCGAGCAACTGCGACGAGACGATCGTCGTTTGCTGCACCTGCTTGAGAACGTCCAGCAGCTTTTGCAGGCTGGACATGGCCTCCTCGTGGCGTCCGGCGTCGAGACTGTCCGCCGCCTCCTGGCGGAACTGGTGTGATCGCTGCCACACCTCGATGGCCTGGTCCAACGCGGCGGTTACCTGCTCCCGCAACGAAGCGGTGCGCATTTCAACCGTCTCGAATCGGTTCACGGGCGACCGCAGGACTTCGCCGAGCCGATCGGCGTCCACGGCCTCGCCGTCGCACGTCAGGGCGACTACCAGCCGACGGTCGTCGCCCGCTGATTGGCTGCAGACCTCGTCCGCCAGTTGCTGGACGGTCTGGTCGGCCGGTCCGTGTGCCTGGTATGGCTGGTCGTCGACGGTGATCGACACGATTATCGCCCTCGCCAAGTGGGAACGCAGAGCGAGTCACTCACCAGCACAAAGCGCGAGCGAGTGCTCATCTTGCCGTTCGGGCCAGAGCATGGGCACTCGCTCGCGCTTCGTGCTGGTTACATCGCACGAGGTCAGAAGATTCATTCTGCGTCCCTAGCTAGCGTGTGCTCATCTTGCCGTTCGGGCCAGAGCTTGGGCACTCGCTCGCGCTTCGTGCTGGTTACCTCGCA